>NZ_JBHLWV010000002.1:0-118034 GCF_042432625.1 Gordonia phosphorivorans
GCTCGACCGCCCGTCCCGATGAGCGAACGCGTCCGGTTCGTCGCGGAGCATCGTGGCGAGCATGGGGTCGAGCCGATCTGCCGGGTCTTGGAAGGAACGCCCGGCCAGATTGCCCCGTCGACGTTCTATGCCGCTCAGTCTCGGTCGCCCTCGGCGAGAGAGGTCCGCGACGGGCAGCTGCTGGAGCTGATCCGGAAGATCCACTCGGACAACTACGGCGTTTATGGAGTCCGTAAGATCCACGCCGAGCTGCGCAGGCAGGGCGAGAAAGTCGCCGAGTCCACGGTCCGGCGTCTCATGCGCGAGGCCGGGCTGCGTGGGATCTCGCGGGCGAAGGGTCCGCGGACGACGAAGCCGGCACCGGAGACGGGCAGGCCGTTGGATCTCGTGGGGCGCGAGTTCGTCGCGTCGCGTCCGAACGAGCTCTGGGTCGCCGATATAACCTATGTCCACACGTTCTCCGGCTGGGTCTATGTCGCGTTCGTCACCGACGTGTTCAGTCGTCTTGTCGTCGGCTGGCAGGTCTCTACAAGGCTCTATACGGACCTCGCGCTCGACGCCCTGAAAATGGGGATTTGGCGGCGCCAGCATGCCGGCGACGACCTGACCGGCCTAATTCATCACTCCGATCGCGGGGTCCAGTATCGAGCGATCCGCTACGCAGAACGTCTCGCCGAATGCGACGCCGTCGCCTCTGTCGGGTCAAAGGGCGATAGCTATGACAATGCGATGGCCGAGGCGCTGAACTCGCTTTACAAGGCCGAGTTGATCCGCAACCGCGGTCCCTGGACGGCGATCAACGACGTCGAGATCGCGACGGCGGAATACATCGACTGGTTCAACAACCGTCGCCTCCATGGCGAGATCGGGCACGTCCCGCCCGCCGAGCTCGAGGCGGCCTATCGCGCCACTGCGCGCGAGCACTCATTAACCGAAACCAAGTAGATCAGCCTCTACCAAACCCGACACTTGACAGCAATAGCCACCCTCCGTGATCTTCGAAGACTTGCGCGCCGGCGTGCGGCACCTCCTCCGCCCACTGCCGCAATGTCGCGGTCTCCAGATTCTGCTGATGACCGAAGTGCTCGCTGGGTGTCTCCTCGAACGGAACCGCGATGACCACTGCGCGACGGGCGACGCGCAGGGCCTCGCGGATGGCGGCCACCGCCTGGTCGTCCTCCAGATGCTCGAGGAGGTGGATGAGCGTCACGGTGTCGAAGCTCGAGTCGTCGTACGACAACGCGGTCGCGTCGGCGACTCGACTCGAAATCGGCAACCCGTAGCGCCGAGACTCATGGTGAAGCAGCGAGACCGCTCCCCTGCTGAGGTCACACGCCGCGACCGTCCGGCCGTCTCGTGCCAGCTGAATCGCGAGGAACCCGAAACAGCTGCCGACCTCCAGGACCGAACCGCCGGTCACCAGGGATCGGGCTCGGCGGTGGATCGGCGCGAACGCCGAGGTTCCGTCCGTCAGGCCGCGCAGGGTGTTGTCGTAGAACGCGTCCCACGCTTCGACGGCGGTCGGCGCCGAGCTGAGAATGATCTGCACCGCAGCCGCTTCGAACTCGTCCTGACCGGCCAGCGCACCGATGTCGACGAGAAGCGACAGCGCCGCTACCAGTGCGTCGTCGCTGATGTCGGCGGCGGTGAACCGATGCACCAGGCACAGGCCGCCGTCCTCGCGGACGTGCCACCACAGCGGACCGCCGCCGTCGAGCAGTTCGCCGGCCCTCGCCGCGCGGACGAAGACCCGGCCGGCGGCCGGGGTGGGCAGGGGACGGTCCAGGACCGCGGTCATGCCCATCCCCGGCCCATGTCGATCACCGCACGACCGGTGAACTCTCCGCGACGCAGCTGACCGACCACGGTCGGCACGTCGCCGATCTGCACATCGACCCCGATCTTGTCCAGGCTGCGCGGCCGCAGGTCCGTCTCGATCCGCTGCCACAGCGCCCGGCGCCGGTCGATGGGCATCTGCACCGAGTCGATACCCAGGAGCCCCACCCCGCGAAGGATGAACGGCATGACGGTGGTGGCGAGCGCGACGCCGCCGGTCAGACCGCTGGCGGTGACCACCCCGCCGTATTCGGTGGTGGCGAGGATGTCGGCCAACGCCGTACCGCCGACACAGTCGACGGCCGCCGCCCACCGACTGCGGCCCAGCGGCCGCGGCTTGGCATCGGGGTCCAGGGGAAGCCGACCGATCACCTCGGAAGCGCCGAGCGCGCGCAGACCGTCGGCGGCCTCCGGCTTGCCCGACGCGGCGATCACCTCGAAGCCACGCGCGGCCAGCAGGTCGATGCTCGCCGAACCGACCCCGCCGGTGGCCCCGGTGACCACGACGGGACCCGAGTCCGGCGTCACCCCCCAGTCGAGGATCGCGGCGACACTCATCGCGGCGGTGAATCCGGCGGTGCCGATCGTGGCGGCCTCGCGCGGCGTCAGGGAGTTCAGCTTCACCGTCCAGCCGGCCGGGACCACCGTCTCCTGCGCGTATCCGCCATCGCGGGCGGTCCCGATGTCGTAGCCGTGCGCGATGACATGGTCGCCGACCTGGAAGTAGGCCGACGTCGATTCGGTCACCACACCGGCCAGGTCGATGCCGGGGATGATCGGATAGTCGCGGACCACACCGCCGCCCGGGGTGAAGGCGAGAGCGTCCTTGAAGTTCACGCTCGAATGACTGATGTCGACGCGCAGCTCGTCGGCGCCGAGCGGTTGCCGCTCGCGGTCGGTGAACTCCGGCCGGACCGAATCACCGACGAGGGTGGCGACCAGTGCTTGAAAAGTAGACATGAAAGGTTCTCCTCCTGAGGAAAGTTGTTGAGCCGCAGCGTTATCCGCGCGGTGAAGGTCCGAGAGTGCGAGCCAGATCGTCGAGCGCCGCCGGGTTCTCGATGGTGGGCGGCACCTCGAGTTCGGCGCCTTCGAGCAGTTGCCGCAGGCAGCGGCGGACGATCTTTCCCGAGCGGGTCTTGGGTAGTGCGCCGACCACGTCGACCCCGGCCAGCGAGGCGATCGGTCCGATTCGGCTGCGCACCAGCGCCGAGACCTCCGCTCGCAGCTGGTCCGCCCGGTCGACGAAGTCGATCGCGGGCACCAGGATCGCGTGGGGTCGTTGCCCCTTCAGCTCGTCGCGGACGCCGACCACCGCGCACTCGGACACCCCCGGATGCTCGGAGATCGCGGCCTCGATCTGTCCCGACGACATCCGGTGCCCGGCGACGTTCATCACGTCGTCGGTGCGGCCGAGGATGTAGACGTAGCCGTCCTCGTCGACATGCCCGCCGTCGCCGGAACTGTAGAAGCCGGGGTGCTCGGTGAGGTAGGTCCGCGCGAGACGCTCGTCGTCGCCCCACACTCCGGTCAGCGCCCCCGGCGGCAACGGCAGCCGTAGACAGACCGCTCCCTCGTGGCCCACCGGCACCGGCGTCCCGTCGTGCCCGAGAATCTCCACGGTGAAGCCGGGCACCGGCTTGGTGGACGAGCCGGGCCGCGGCTCGAAGTACGTCAGGCCGAGGAAGTTCGACACCACCGGCCAGCCGGTCTCGGTCTGCCACCAGTTGTTGATCACCGGCGCCGGCTGGACCTGCCCCAACCACCGCTGGGTGTCCGGGTCCAGCCGCTCGCCCGCGAGGAAGATCCCGCGCAGACTCGACACGTCGTACTCGGCGAGCAGCACCCCGTTCGGGTCGTCGCGGCGCACCGCACGCATCGCGGTCGGTGCCGAGAGCAGCACATCGACCCGATGGCGTTCGACGATGTCCCAGAACACACCCGCGTCGGGCGTGCCGACCGGTTTGCCCTCGAACAGCACCGTCGTGGCGCCGACCAGCAGCGGACCGTAGACGATGAACGAATGCCCGACCACCCAGCCGATGTCGCTGGCTGCGAAGACCACATCCCCGGTTTGAACCCCGTACACGTGCCGCATGCACCAGGACAGCGCGACGGCGTGGCCACCGTTGTCTCGGACGATTCCCTTCGGCATCCCGGTGGTCCCCGAGGTGTACAGGATGTACAGCGGGTGGTCCGCCGCGACCGGAACCGGGTCGACGGGTTCGGCGACCGCGATCAGTTCCGCCCAGTCGTGCTCGGCCCAGTCGTGCACCGGCCAGGCGACCACCCGATCGGCCGGCGGGGGCACCTCCGGCCGATCGACGACGACGACGTGTCGCGGGCGGTGCCGGGACTCGTCGAGCGCCGCGTCGAGCAGGGGAAGGTACGGCACGGTGTGGCCGGGCTCCAGTCCCCCGGTGGCGGTCACGACCACCACCGGGCGGGCGTCGTCGATGCGAACCGCCAGCTCGGCCGAGCCGAAGCCGCCGAAGACCACCGCGTGCACCGCACCGAGTCGGGCGCAGGCCAGCATCGTGACGACGGCTTCCGGGATCATCGGCAGATACACGAGGACTCGGTCCCCGGCGCCCACGCCCAGACGGCGCAGCGCACCGGCCGCCCGGCGGACCTGTTCGAGCAGCTCCCCGTACGTCACGGTCTCTTCGCGGCCGGTCACCGGAGAGACGTAGATCAGTGCGGCGCGGTCGCCGTTCCCCTCGGCGACGTGTCGGTCGACCGCGTTGTAGGCCGTGTTGACGGTCGCTCCCGGGAACCAGTCGACGGTACCGTCCGGGTTCTCCGTGTACGGCTGGGACGGCTCGTCCACCCAGTCGATCTCGCGGGCCGCGGACAGCCAGAATCGGCCCGGATCACGCGCTGCGTCGGTGGCGGCCGCATACGAATCGATCGCATCCGCATCGATGGTGGAACCCTGCGGTCGACGCTGCTCAGCCATCGGTGAACCTCGCCGGCCGCTTGTCGAGGAACGCGGACATGCCCTCGGTCTGGTCTGCGAAGGCGAACAACGAGTGGAACCAGCGTCGTTCGAACAAGAGGCCTTCGGACAGCGGCGTCTGATCCGCGCGCAGCACGCACTCCTTGGCGGCGCGCACCGCGCGTGCGGAGAAGCCCGCGATCTTTCGCGCCGCGGTCAAGGCCTCGTCGAGGACGTCGGCGTCCGAGACCACACGGCTGACCAGGCCGATTCGGTGAGCTTCCGCAGCATCGACACGGCGACCGGTGAGCACCAGGTCCATCGCCTGAGCCTTCCCGACGATCCGAGTCAGCCGCTGGGTTCCACCGATGCCGGGGATGATGCCGAGAGCGATCTCCGGCTGTCCGAACGAGGCGCCCTCGCCCGCGATGAGGACATCGCACATCATCGCGATCTCGCAGCCGCCGCCGAGCGCAAAGCCGTTGACGGCGCCGATGGTGGGAATGCGCAGCTGCGCGAGCCGCTCCCACAGCGACAGATGATCGGCGTCGGTCATGTCGCCGAAGGTGCGGTCGCGCATCTCGGCGATGTCGGCGCCCGCGGCGAAGGCTCGGCCGGCTCCGGTGAGCACGAGGACCCGAGCTTCGGCACGCGTCGCCTCGTCCAGCGCCTCGGCGAACTCGCGCATCATCGTCGAGTTCAAGGCATTGAGCGCGTCCGGTCGATTCAGGGTCAACAGGGCGACGCCGTCGTCTCCGACGGCGAGCGAAAGAGTGTCATAAGTGGACATCGGTGGGAAATCCTCCTGGTGGGAAGGGACGGGGTGTGAAGGGTCGGGGTGTGAAGGGTCGGGGTGTGAAGGGTCGGGGTGTGAAGGGGACGGAATCTGGCGCGCCGGGTTCGAGGTGCCCGGACAGGCTCTCGATGAGGGCATCGGCGACCACCCGGATGTGCGGTGCGCGCTGCACCGCCGACGGGACGACGAGCCAGTACTGCTGCCCCACGGCGACGCTGTCGGGCAGCACCGGTACCAGTCCCGGGTGAAACGCGGCGGCATATGTCGGGAGCAGCCCGATGCCGTGGCCGGCGAGGACCGCCTGGATCTGGGCGCTCACACTGTTGGACTGCACCGTCGCGCACGCCCCGGGCAGGAGCTCATCGAGCACACGCAGAGCCGCGATGTCCAGGTGGCCGTCCAAGTAGTAGACGAGACGACGATCTCGCAGGTCGTCGATGTCGGTGAGCTCGGCGTGAGTCGCCGCGTACTCGACCGAGCTGAACAGTCCCAGCGAGTAGGTGCACAGGCGGCGGGAGACCACCGCGCGAGACGGCGGCGGCTCCAAGGAGACGGCGATGTCGTATTCGCCGCTGCCCAGGTCCAGATGGGTGGTGGACGTCAGCAGTTCCAGGCGGAGGGACCCGTGCCTGGCCACCGCGGCCGCCAGGGCGTGCGGGGCGAGATACGAGCCGAAGGCATCCGGGGTGAGCAGCCGCACCGGCCCGCACACGCCGTCCTCGCCGTCGGCGTCGACGACGCGGACCGCATCGTCGACGCTCTGTTCGATCCGCTCGCCGATGGATCGCAGCCGACGTCCCGTCTCGGTGAGCTGCCACCCGCTCGGCGACCGATTGAACAGGCGCTGCCCGACCTTCTTCTCCATGCGGGCCACATGCCGACTGACCGTGGAGTGGTCGACGCCGAGCCGCGCAGCGGCACCGGTGATGGTGCCGCTGCGCGCCACGGCCAGCAGGATCAGCAGATCCTCTGCGCCGACCTTGGAGTGCAGCGTTCGGGCCGGAGCCATCTAGGCGAGCCCCAACTTGATCAGCGCGAGCACCGTCGCCATGATCGCGATCGCGACTGCCGGCGGGTCCAGGTGCATCCGGCAGCGTTCCAACACTAGACGCGCCCATCCCTCGGCGACGACCGACGAGACGACGCCGGCAGCCACCGCCGCGACCAGGATCCACGTTGCCTCACCGGTGTGCGCGGCCGCGACGCCGGCCGCGAGCGCAGCGGGCAGCGTGATGTGATGGGTCACCGGTACCGCCGCGCCGAAGACCAGCGCGAGCAGTGTCACCGCGGACGCACCGTAGAGGAACAGGCCGGCCATCGCCCGCGAGTCCTCCGGCCAGGCCAGGAACACCGACCCGGCGATCGCACCGCCCATCGCGCCGATGGTGAGCACCGCCGAAGCACGGTGCTGCCACGGCACCCAGGTCATTCGTTCGGCAAGCGGGGTGCGCGCCCACAGCGCCGCCGCGATGAGTGCGGTCAGGACCACGCTCACCGCCAGCGAATCGACCATCGAGATCTCTGAATCGTCGGCGGCGCGCACGAGCGGAATCTCGCCGACCGCCCGCGCCAGCAACTGCCCCAGCACTCCGAAAACCGCGCCGACGCCGAGGATCGACATCTTGTCGTAGGTGATCAGCGGCTTGGCGATGTCACGCCCCGACTCGTGGCGCCGGATGTAGGCCGCGTAGGCCGCGGCGGCCGCTCCGCTGGCGAACATCACGTGCGGACCGAAGACCGGACCGAACGCGAGACCTTCGACGAGCCCGGTGTCGGGACCGAACGTGGTCGCCAACGTGGCGACGATGACGACCACGCCCATCAGGGAGAAGGCGCCGAGCGCGCCGAGCGCCGCCCCGAGGGCGCCGCCGCCGGCGGCGCCGACGAGTTCGCTCACAGTGAGCGTCATGATGATTCCTCACAGGGTTCGGGTCGGTTGCGCATGCGGCGCCGACCTCGATCCCCGCTCTCGCTGAGAGCGGGGATCGACGCCGCGGCGCGACCGCTCAATCGGTCAGTGCTGGTGCTTGATGATTCCGCGGATGTTCTTGCCCGCCAGCAGGTCGTCGTAGCCCTCGTTGACCTGCTCGAGGCTGTACTCCTTGGTGATCAGCTCGTCGAGCTTGAGCTTTCCGTCGGCGTACATGCGGACGAGCTTCGGAATGTCGTACGTGGGGTTGCAGTCGCCGAACAGCGAACCCTTGATGGTCTTGCGGAAGTAGCTCATCTCGGTGCTGGGAACCTTGACGGTGATCTCGTCGATCCGGTTCAGCGCGGTGAGGACCAGGGTTCCGCAGCGACCGACCATCGAGAGTCCGTCGCTGACCTGCTCCGAGGTGATCAAGTCGGTGGTGATGATCGCCGACTCGGCGCCCTGCCCGTTGGTCAGTTCGTCGACCGCGACCTTGGCGTCGGCCGCATTGTCGAAGGCCAGGGTCGCGCCCAGCTCGATGGCCTTGTCCCGCTTGTTCTGCAGCGGGTCGATGACGATGATGTGCTCGGCGCCGGCGTGCTTGGCGCCCTGCACCGCATTGATGCCGATGCCGCCGATACCGAAGATCACCACGATGTCGCCGGGCTGGGTGTCGGCGGCGTAGACGGCCGAGCCCCAGCCGGTCGGGACGCCACAGCCGACGAGGACTGCCTTGTCGAGCGGGATGTCGTCGTCGACCTTCACCACCGAGTACTCGTTGATCACGTTGTACTGGCTGAACGTGCCCAAAGTGCACATGGCGCCGTACTGGCCGCGCGGTCCGCTGATCGGCCAGCGCTGACCGTCGAGGTGGCCTTCCAGCATGGCTGCGTTCATGTCGCACACCGACTGACGGCCGGTGGCGCAGTACTTGCATCGACCACAGGTCGGAGTGAAGGAGCAGATGACATGGTCGCCGGGCTTGACACGGGTGACGCCGGGGCCGACCTCCTGGATGATGCCCGCGCCCTCGTGACCGAGGACCATCGGCAGCCTGGCGATGGTGTCACCGATCGCGATGTGCACGTCCGAGTGGCACAGACCGCCGTACTGGTACTGGATGAGGACCTCGTGCGGGCCCGGCTTGGCCAGGGTGAGTTCCTCGATCTCGATCGGCTTGCCCGGTTCGACGACGACTGCTGCGAGGGTTTTCATGAGTGTTCCTTCTGTTGGGTGGACGAGCGCGCCGAGGCCGGTGCGCTCAGGTGGGGAGAGAGTTGATCGGGGGTAGAGGTCAGGACCGCTTGAGGTTCACGACATGGACGTCGACGAACCCCTCGACGCCGATGCGGCCGAACTCGGCGCCGAGGCCGGACTGCTTGATGCCGCCGAACGGGACGTCGGGGGTCAGCTGGAAGTGGTGGTTGACCCACGAGGTACCCACCTCGAGGCGGCCGGCGACGGTGATGGCGCGCTCGATGTCGGAGCCCCACACGGACGCGCCGAGCCCGTACGGAGTGTCGTTGGCGCGGGCGATCGCATCGTCGAGGTCGTCGTATCGGAGAACCGAACGAATCGGGGCGAACGTCTCCTCGCGGATCAGCGGGCTGTCCTCGTCGACGTCGCGGACCAGGGTCGGCTCGACGTAGTAACCGGGCCGGTCGAGCGTCTGACCGCCGACGACGACCGTTCCGTGCTCGTGGGCCAATGCCAGGCTCGCGCGGGCCTTCTCGAACTGCGTCGCGTTCTGCACCGGGCCGAGGCGGGTCTGCTCGTCGAGTCCGTGCCCGACGGTCAGCTCCGACGTGCGTCGGGCGAGCGCCTCCACCAACTGCTCGTAGATCGACGACGGCGCATAGATCCGCTTGATCGACACGCACACTTGGCCGCCGTTCGCGTACGCCCAGGTGCAGAGACCCTCGGCGGTCTTCTCGATGTCGGCGTCGTCGAGCACGATGGCCGCGTCGTTGCCACCGAGTTCGAGGGTCAGTCGCTTGAGCGTGGGGCCGCAGGCCTCCATCACGCGGCGGCCGGTGACGGTGGAACCGGTGAACGACACCTTGTTGATCCCCGGGTGCGAGGTGAGGTGCGCACCGAGGTCGCCCGCGTCGCCGACCACGTTGAACACGCCGGCCGGGATCACGTCGCGGACCAGTTCGGCGAAATGCAGGGTCGCCAACGGGGTGGTGGGCGACGGCTTGAGGACCATCGTGTTGCCGACGATCAGGGCCGGAGCCAGCTTGTACAGAGCTTGGAAGAGCGGGAAGTTCCACGGGGTGATCGCGCCGACCACGCCGACCGGTCGCTTGCGCAGTTCCACATACCCGTTCTCGTCGTCACGCAGGACTTCGGTCTCGAGGCGGTAGTCGGCGAAGTACCGAGTGAAATCGATCGACCAGCTGACGTCGTCACGAGCCTGCGCGATCGGCTTGCCCTGTTCCAGGGTGGTCAGCTGGGCCAGCGCCTCGTGGTGCTCGACGAGCACGTCGGCGACTCGGTGCAGGATCGCTCCGCGCTCGCCGACGCTGAGCGCCGCCCAACCGGGGAGAGCGCGCCGTGCGGCAGCGACCGCTTCGTCCAACTGCTCGGTCGACGCCGCCGGGGTGGTGGCCACCTGCTCGGCCGTACCCGGGTCGAGCACGGCGACGTCGATGGCGCCGTCGACGAGCCGCCCGTCGATCAGTTGGCTGTATTTCTTGGTCGCCAGGTCGAACCCCAGTCCAGGGGTCGGGGCGATGAGTGAGGTCATCACAATCCTCTCGATTCAAGTGCCGCCGGCACGGGGAAGGTCGCCTCGAAAATCGGGCCGCGGAACCCGGTGAGCGGGTCCGCCGGAAGTACCGGGGAGGGCGACGACATTCAGTCTTGCGTCGTGCGTCACACCTATCTGTTCGGTATCCGTACACCCCGAATCTGCGAGCGGGGCCCTCCCCCGCGCCCGCTATGGTGATTGCCATCGCAAGTGATGGCGTTCACACCTCTCGCGAGGTGTCGCCTGAAGCACGCGTGCGTCCAACCCGCGTCAGCGGAAGATCGAGAGGTCGTATCCGATGAAAGACAACGTCACAGACGCGCTGGCGTCGTTCACGACGAGCCGCGCGAGCCGCCTCCTGCACGCTTCGTGGAAGCGGTCGCGCCAGTACGGTCTCGATCCGTCCAAGCCGATGGATCCCCCGACCGCCGGCGACGTCGACACCGCGAGCCGACTGTTTCGCGCCGCGGCGCCGGTGTTGCACCGGATTCGTAACGGAATCGACGGCGAACGACTCTCGGTGATGCTCGTCGGTGCCCAAGCCGAAATGCTGACCACGGTGAACGGATGCCGACAGATCGACACCGTCGTCGAGCGGATCGGCGCCACGCCGGGCGCGGTGTGGCGCGAGGACACCACGGGCACCAACGCGCTGGCGACCCCCTTCGAGACGCGGAGCCCCCTGTTCGTGCGCGGCGACGAACACTTCATGGAGGGTCTGCACGGCTACAGCTGCTACGGCAGGCCGATCTTCAACCCGCTCAACGGACATTTGATGGGCGTGCTGGACGTCATGAGCGTCGTCGGAGCCGAGTCGAGTCTGATGCGGCCGTTCATCGACTCGGCGATCGCCGAGATCGAACAGAACATCCAGGACACCGCGGGCAGTCGTACCCACTCGGTGGTCCGCGCCTTCGAGGATGCGGCCCGTCACCCGGCGGCGATGGTCGTGGCCGTGTCCCGCTCGATGGTGCTGCAGAGTTCGATGGCGGCCCGCGCCCTGTCCGACACCGATGTCACGGCGTTGCAGCAGCTCGCCGACGGCGTGCGCGGCACCACGCGCGCCGAGTGCGAGCTGACCAGCGGGCAGACCGCCCAGATCGAGATGGAATCGATCGAGGGGTCGGACGCGGTGCTGATCCGACTGCGGACGCGACAGCGCCCGGCCGTGCCGCGCGCCGCCACACCGTTGCGTCGACGGAGCCGCGTGCAGCAGGGGATCGACGACGTCCAGGCCGGCACCGGCTCCGCGGTGATCGTCGGCGAACCCGGCAGCGGACGCACGACCGCCCTCGGCGAGGTCGCGGCGGGCCTCGCCGTGCGCGCGATCGACGGCCGGACTGCGGCGCCCGCCGATGTCGAGGACGAGCTGCGCGCCCTGGCCTGCGAGGCGTTCCCCGATGTGCTCACCATCGACAACCTCGATCTGCTGTCGAAAGCGGCACGCGACCTCATCGAGAATCTCCTCGTCTGCGGGCGGCCGCGGATCTTGGCCGCCACGTCGGTCCCCGGCGACGCCGACCATGCCCGGCTCCTCGACCTGTTCGACGCCCGTCTGGATCTCCCGACGCTGCGCGATCAACGCTCGGAGCTGCTCAGCACGCTCAACGAGATCGCCGGTCCGGGCGTTCGGTACCGGTTCACACCGCAGGCGACGCGGGTCCTGGAGTCGTACTCGTGGCCGGGCAATCATCGGGAGCTCGCGACGGTGCTGCGCTCCCTGGCGCGCTCCCGCGGAACGCTCATCGACGTCGCCGACCTACCGACCGAACTGCGGATGAAGGCCACGACCAAGCAGATGACACCGTGGCAGCAGGCCAGCTGTGACGCGATCATGCGAGCGATGGAGATCTACCACGGCAACAAGGCCCACGCGGCCGACTATCTGGGGATCAGCCGCAGCACGCTGTACCACCACATCAAGGAGTACGGGATCATCGTGTAACCCCTTTCCTCCCTTTCACCTGCGGAGATCTGCGCCGGTCGACGGGTGGCGCAGACGTGCGAACCGTCGTGCACAAACGCACAGGAGTGTGTGCATTTGGCCGTTGTCGGGTCGCACGGGGTCGGGCAGAGTCACAAGTGACCCCATATCCGACCAGAGGCCCTCCACATGTCCAACGTCATCGCCCTGCCACGCGTCCTGCGGATCGGCGCCGGCGCTTTGAACGATCTGTCCGTACTCCTGACCGACCTCGGCTGCCGCCGACCGTTGATCGTGACCGACGAATTCCTGACCTCCACCGGCGCCGTCGCGCGTCTCGGTCAGTCGCTCGCGGCGGCCGGCATCGAGTTCAGCGTCTTCGATCGCGTCGTCCCCGATCCGACGACCGACTCGTTGCGTCCCGCCGTCGATATGGCTCGCGCCGACGGGTGCGACGCGGTCGTCGGCTTCGGTGGCGGCAGCTCACTCGACACGGCCAAGGCCGTCGCGCTCCTGGCCACCACCGATCGGCCGATGCGGGACTTCAAGGCACCGACGACGACCGACCAGCCGTTGCTGCCGCTCGTGGCCATCCCGACCACGGCGGGCAGCGGCTCGGAGGCCACCCGGTTCACCGTCATCACCGACTCGGAGACCGGTGAGAAGATGCTGTGTCCCGGGCTGGCGTTCCTGCCGACCGCCGCGATCATCGACTACACGCTGACCATGTCGATGCCGCCGCGGCTCACCGCCGACACCGGTATCGACGCGCTGACCCACGCGGTGGAGGCATACGTCAGTGTCAAGGCCAATCCGTTCAGCGACGGGTTCGCACTCACCGCGATCTCGACGATCGCCTCCTGCCTGCGCAGCGTCTACCGCGACGGGTCGGACGAGCAGGCCCGCGAGCAGATGATGCTGGCGGCCACACAGGCCGGTATCGCGTTCTCCAACTCGAGTGTCGCGTTGGTGCACGGCATGAGCCGGCCCCTCGGCGCCCACTTCCACGTCAGCCATGGGCTCTCGAACGCGATGCTATTCCCGGCCGTCGCCGAGTTCTCGCTTCCCGGTGCTCGTTCCCGCTATGCCGACTGCGCTCGCGCCTACGGCGTGGCCGACGACGGAGTCTCCGACGAAGTCGCGGGCGAACGCTTCGTCGACGAGCTGCGTCGCCTCAATCACGACCTGGCCGTACCGTCCCCGCGGACGCTGGGCGTCGACGCCGAGCGCTGGTCCGCACTGTTGCCGACGATGGCCGAGCAGGCGCTGGCCTCCGGCTCGCCCCAGAACAATCCGGTGGTCCCGACCGCCGACGAGATCTGCGAGATCTACCGCCGTATCTACTGATCGCCGATCACGCACCCCGAATCCTTTTTCCCCTCCCTTCCACCTCTGAGGAGTTCCCCATGTCTTCCACCGCCATCGCCGTGGACACCGTCGGTCACTGGATCGACGGCCGAGTCGTCGACTCAGACGCTCCCGACGCCACCGACGTCTACTGCCCTGCCAACGGCGAGGTCACCAAACGCGTACCGGTCGGCTCCCGCGCCGACGCCGAGGCCGCCGTCACCGCCGCCGCACGTGCCTTCGACGCGTGGGCGGCCACTCCGGCGCACGTCCGAGCGCGCGTCATGTTCACCTTCCGCGAGAAGATGCTCGCCGACATCGACCGGCTCGCGGCGATCATCTGCGACGAGCACGGCAAGGTCCTCGACGACGCCAAGGGCGAACTGCAGCGAGGCATCGAAGTGGTCGAATTCGCCTGCGGCATCCCCGAACTGTTGAAGGGCGAGTTCACCGAGAACGTCGGAAGCGGCGTCGACGGCATGTCCCTGCGCAAGCCGCTCGGCCCGGTGGTGGGTGTGGTGCCGTTCAACTTCCCCGCGATGGTCCCGATGTGGATGTTCCCGGTGGCGCTGGCATGCGGCAACACCTTCGTCCTGAAGCCGTCGGAGAAGGTGCCGACCCTGGCCATGGAGATGGCGGCGATGCTCACCGAGTCGGGGCTGCCGGACGGGGTCTTCAACATCGTGCACGGAGGCCGCGAGGTGGTCGACACGCTGATCACCGATCCGCGTGTCGAGGCGGTCAGCTTCGTCGGGTCCACTCCGGTCGCCGAGCACGTCTATCGAACCGGCACCGAGGCCGGGAAGCGTGTGCAGGCGCTCGGCGGCGCCAAGAACCATCTCGTGGTCATGCCCGATGCGGACGTGGAGAACGCGGTGAACGCGCTGATGGGCTCGGCGTTCGGATCGGCGGGCGAACGGTGCATGGCGATCTCCGTCGTGGTCGCCGTCGGCGACGAGGTGGCCCGCGCGATCCGCGAGCGGCTGGTCGAGCGGATAGCTGAGCTGCGTGTCGGCCCCGGCACCGAGCCCGGAGTGGAGATGGGCCCGCTGATCACGCGGGAGCATCGCGAGCGAGTGATGTCGTATGTGGCGGCGGGCGAGAACGAAGGCGCCGAGCTCGTCGTGGATGGCCGGAACGGGGTCCGCGAGGACGGGTTCTTCCTCGGCGCGTCGCTGTTCGACCACGTCACGCCCCAGATGAAGATCTACCGCGAGGAGATCTTCGGACCCGTCCTCGCCATTGTGCGCGTGAACTCGTTCGACGAAGCCCTCCAGTTGGTCAACGACCACGAGTTCGGCAACGGCACCGCGTTGTTCACCGCCGACGGTCGTGCCGCGCGAACGTTCATCTCGCAGGTGCGCGCGGGCATGGTCGGCATCAACGTGCCGATCCCCGTCCCGATGGCGTTCCACTCGTTCGGCGGCTGGAAGCGTTCCCTGTTCGGCGATCATCACGTCCACGGTCGTGAAGGCGTGCGCTTCTACACGCGGTACAAGACCGCGACGATCCGGTGGCCCGAGGCCGGAGCGGCTCCGACGGAGTTCGCCATGCCGACGGCCAAGTGACGACCCTCCGCTCCTATCGAGCTCGCTCGATAGGAGCGGAGTGAGGCGCACGCGGTCGCACAGCGCCGCCGGATCGACTCACGGCGACGACAGCTCAACCACCAGCCGCCACCGGTCCGGCGCGAGACCGCCCCACCGCAGCACGCACACCCCACGGCCCCAACCGCACCCGAACCGCCACCTCCACCAACAGATCCGGACCATCCACCTCGCACCGCACCACCCGCGGACCACCCTCCTGCGCCTCGACGATCACCTGCGCCAACGCGCACGGCCGCTCCTGGCCCCACACATGTCCGGCCGCGGCGGCCAAAGCCCCCAGGTCCGCCGCATTCTGCGCACGGTGCCGAGCCACCATCCCGGCACCCACGAATCCGATCGCGACCAGCACCGTGGCCAAGCCGGCAATCGTCAATGCCGCCGCCACCGTCACCGATCCGTCCTCATTCGCCCACAGACGCCGCCTGGACCTCGGGTTCCACCGCCGCCACACTCCGCGCCGAAACATCGAACAGCGGCAACAACGGCACCCTGGCACTGACCACCGCGACGATTTGATCGCCCCGCCGACGCACCTGAATCCGCGCGCCCCGCGGAGCCACCCGCGCACCGACAGCCTCGGCCTGATCATCGCCGGCAGCGGACAACCGGGCCACTTCACGAGCCGCGTCGGTACACCGCAGGTGCGCCACGACGGTACCGATCGCCGCCACGCCGAGAACGACGAACACCGCGAGCGCCGCGAGCGCATACGCGGCCTCGACCGTCACCATCCCCGTCTCGTCCGCGGCAAGCCGTCGACACCACAACGCCCTCACCCGATCGACGTGGACAGTGCCCGGCTGATGATCCCGGTCAACGCACTCACCACGTTGTCGCCACTGATCACCGTGTAGAGAATCGCACCGAACGCCGCCGCGGCGACGGTGCCGATCGCGTACTCGGCCGTCGACATGGCGCTGTCGTCGCTGATCAGCCGACCGACCTCGGCGCCGATACGCTCGGTCACGCTCCCGAATGGATGATTGCTCATGAGATCCCCCTCGCGTCGAAATTGTCTGGACGACACTTAGACGCGCACACCGCCCACGCGGTTCCACGACACGCCTGGGACGCCGAACACCGTTCGAACTCAGCGCCGGCCACCGGGCCGCTCACTGTCACCGATGTCCTGAGACAGGACATATCCACAACCGGCTCGCACGAGTATTCCTGTCATAGGTGAGAGGTAACATAGACGTAGTCGAGATGGGATCAACGAATCCGAACTCGCGGAACATGAGTGGCCGGGTGACCGATCGTCACGCGGCTCGACCGGTTCCCGGCTATGAAGTCCACGAAGTACTGGAGATACACGAAGTGGCAGACCGGTTGTCTGCCACGAATTCCGCCAAGGCGGAGTCGAAGAACCTTGCGAAGGAAGTGTCGGGAAAGTTCTCTCGGCGCGATATGTTGTTTGAAAACTTCATAGTGTGCCTGCCCATTGGGCCCCGGGCGAGGGTTACCCGCGCGCGTCACCACTGCCCGAGCATGCGGCCGGCCAAGCCGATCACCACCGGCACGATGCCCAGGCAGACGAAGGCCGGGAGGAAGCACAGGCCGAGTGGACCGCTGATGGTGACACCGGCCTTCTCAGCCCTGGCCAGCGCCTCCGTCTGCGCTTGCTCGCGCGTGGCCTCGGCGAGGGCGGCCACGCCGTCGGCCAGCGACGACCCGGCCCGCGAGGCACGCCGAGCCAACGTCGCCAACTCGCGGAAGTGCTCGCCCGGGTCGTCCGCCTTCCCGGCGGACTCCTGCGCCCAGGCCTGGGCGGGATCGGCGCCGAGCGCCAGCAACTCGGCCGCACGTGCCAACTGCCCGGCCATCGGATCCGGGCAGTGCTCGGCCGCCACGGCCGCGGCCGTCGAGACGGGCAACCCGGCCTTCAAACAGACGGCGAAGAGGTCATAGCCGGCGGCGACCGCAAAGGCGTCGGACGCCTGCCTACGCTGCCTCAACCAACGCGGCTCCCCACCGAGCACCGAACGTCGTCCGATGTCCGACGTCGCCGGGACCGCACGGCGCAGCGCCGCCCCCGGGGCCGGCCACAGCAGCAGGGCCACACCGAGCAGCAGCAGCACCGAAGTCATCGTTTCGCCCGCAGAACGATGGCGTCGGCCCAGCACACTCCGGCGGCGGCCAAGCCCACCCCGACCACCAACAGGACCGACCCCAGCGGTGTGCCAAGCAGCACCGCCAAGGGAGCCGCACCCATGAGTTGACCCAAACCGAGCCCGAGCAGTGGCAATCCCGCCAGCACCATCGCCGTGGCGCGGGGACCGGCCAAGCCCGCCTCCGTCCGCGCGGCGAACTCCCGACGCTGGACCAGGTCGGCGCGGAGCGCCTCCAGCAACGCCACCATCGGCAGCCCGTGTCGCACCGAGATCGACCACGCCTCGCCGAGCCGGTGCAGTCCCGGAAGGTCGGCAGGCACGGACTCCGGATCCACCCCGCCGCCCAGTTCCACGCGCGCAGCGATCCGCATCAGCTCCCGTGCCACGGTCGAGTCTGTCGGCTCGGCGCCGGCGGACTCGGCCAGTTCGTCGGCGGCGGCCCGGCAGGCACCCACCATGGGGGCGCCGACCGACATCTCGGCCGTCATCACCGTCAGCGCCCGACACAGCTGGGCTTCCCGCTCACCGCGCCGCCGTTGATCGCGCAGCCGGCGCCACCGCGACAGCGCCACGGCCACGACGATCGCCGACGCGACCCCGACCCCGACGCCGAGCACCGCACCCAGCACCGGCACGGCTGCCATCGCCAGGAGTTCTGCACGCGGCCGCCCCCGGCGGGAAGGCGGCGGCCCGGTCAATCGCGCAACGCGTCGAGCCGGGGCCGTCGACGGCCACACCACCAGCGCGACGGCCGTCAGCAGACAGCCCGCCGCCACGACCGTCATGGCGACGACCAACCAGGCTCGTCGGTCCGCGACCACAGCGATCGGATCACCACGGTGCCGTCGGCTGCCACGTCCACCGCGCCCACCTCGACGAGGCCGCGGCGTCCGTCCGGGCGCCGCGCCACTCCGAACACCACATCCAGCGCAGCGGCCAGTTGACTGTGCAGCGCCGTGCGTCCGATACCGCCCAGCGCGGCCAACGCCTCCATGCGGGCCGGCACCTCCGCCACCGAGTTGGCGTGGAGAGTGCCCGCACACCCCTCGTGGCCGGTGTTCAACGCCGTCAACAGGTCGATCACCTCGGGGCCGCGGACCTCGCCCACGATGATCCGGTCCGGGCGCATGCGGAGCGCCTGCCGCACCAGTGTGCGCACCGAAACCTCCCCGATTCCCTCGACGTTAGGCGCGCGCGCCACCAGCCGGACAACGTGCGGGTGCTGGGGATCCAGTTCCGGCGCATCCTCGACGATGACCATCCGCTCCCGCGGATCCACCTGCCCCAGAAGGCAATTGAGAAACGTGCTCTTGCCCGCGCCGGTACCGCCCACCACGACGAAGGCCCGACGCTGCGCGACGACCCCGGTGACCAGGTCGCGCACCGGCTCGGGAATCCCGCCGTTGGCGACGAGCGTGGCGAAGTCCATCGTCGCCGAACGCAGCACGCGCAGCGAGATACAGGTGCCGTCCAGCGCGAGCGGCGGAATCATCGCATGCAGGCGCACCGCATAGCCGTGCCGCCCGATGCCCGCGAGCCGTCCGTCCACCCACGGCTGCGCATCGTCGAGACGCCGGCCCGCGCCCAGCGCCAGCCGCACCGCCAGACGCCGAACGCTCGCCTCGTCGTCGAAGGCCACCGGGACCCGTTCGAGTCCGGCCCCTCGTTCGATCCACACGCGATCCGGCCCGGTGACCAGGATGTCGGTCACCGCGGAGTCGGCGAGGAGCGCTTCCAACGGCCCCGCCCCCACCAGCTCGGTGTGCAGATAGCGAAGCGCCGCAAGCAGATCGGTGTCCGACAGCAATCCCCCGGACTCACTCCGCACCACCTCGGCGATGGTCTCGGCGTCCGGCTCCACCGACCGCGCCGCCAGCTGCTCGCGCACCCGATCGAGCAGGACAGCATGCCGAAGGGCTGAGGGCGCAGTCATCGTCGCCCGCCGCGCACATCGGTCAGCGCCGCCAGGACCGCGGCGGCGGCCCGCACCTCCGGGCTGCGCGGGACCGCCCGAACCCCACCTTCTTCGCAGCGGCGGGCCAACGCGGCACGGGTGCGCAGCGTCCCCACCAACGGCACCTGAACGGCCCGTGCGATCTGTTCCGGTGCGAGGCCACCGGGAGCCGGCACACGCACCAGCAGCCGCAACTCCGGACGCGAACCGATCCGCGCCAGCAGCTTTCGTGTCGCGGCCACCGCGGGCACCGTCGCCGACGAGAGCACCACCACCAGGTCGGCCGAGTCCAACACTCCGGCCGCGACCGGATCGGTGGCGCGCCCCAGATCGGCGACCACCAGCCCACCGTCCGAGCGCGCGGCGTCCACCACCGCCAACACCGTCTCCGCCGAGAGCGACGCACCGTCATCTCGACGCTGGGTGAGGATGCGCACGCGCTCCCCGAACCGCGGCAGTGCCGCCGAAAGTGCTTGTCCCTGAATGCTTCCGGTCTCGCCGGTGATATCCGACCAGCGCAGCCCGGCCGCGTCTTCGGCCCCCAGCAGCAGGTCGAGACCCGCGCCGCCGGGTTCCACGTCGAGCAGCAGCACCCCGATGTCGGCGCGACCGGCGGTGAGCGCCAGCACCGCCGCAAAGGTACTCACGCCGACTCCGCCGTGCCCGCCGACCAGCGCGATCACCGCCGCTGCCGAACGACGCGGCCGCCGCAGCGCAGACAGCGCCGCCACCAGCGCGGCCTCGTCGTCGGGCAACGTGTACCCGCCCTGCGCACCCACCGACAGCGCCGCGCGCCACACCGTCGGGTCCGCGCCCGGGCCCGCCGCCACCAGGACGCCCGGCCGCGCGGGCGGACCCGATTCCTCGAGCACGGACAGGGCTGCGCCGTCGACCACCACTGCCGTGGCCCGCAACCATTCGCCCCGGCAGCGCGCCGGATCGCCGCGCACGATCTGATAGCCGGCGGCGGCCCCGCACCGAGCCACCTCGTCGTGCAGGGCCGGGCCGGTCAACGCCAGCAATGCCTCGCTCATGCCCCCAGCGTGAGCCGGAGGTATCGACACCGCCAGTGCGATGTCCACACCCGGGCGGCGCCGCGGGCGGACTTATCCACCCGGCGGAGCCGCCTCTCGGATCGGGTTACATCTGCCGGACGAGGTGCTTCTGAATCTTGCCGGTCGCGGTCTTCGGCAGCGCGTCGACCACCAGCACCTCCTTGGGCGCCTTGAAACCGGCCAGCTTCTCGCGCGACCATTCCCGCAGCTCGTCGCCCGTCACCGAGGCCCCCGGCGTCAGCACCACCACGGCGGTCACCGCCTCGCCCCAGTGCTCGTCGGCGCGACCGACCACGGCGATCTCGGCCACGTCCGGGTGCCCCAGCAAGGCCCGCTCCACCTCCACCGAGCTGACGTTCTCGCCGCCGGTCTTGATGATGTCCTTGGCCCGGTCGGTGAACCAGACGACGCCCTCGTCGTCGATGTAGCCGATATCGCCGCCGTGGAACCAGCCGTGCGCAAAGGCCTCCGCGTTCGCCGCGGCGTTGTTCCAGTAGCCGGTCATCAGCTGCGGACTCCGGTAGACGATCTCGCCGATCTCGTTGGGCGGCAGCAGGTTCCCCTCGCCGTCCATGATCGCCACATCGGTGGACACCGTCGCCGGGCCCCACGAATCGTCCTTGCTGCCCTGATGACCGACCCACTGCAGCTCCGACGCGGGCGTGGTCTCGGTCTGGCCCGAACCCAGGATGACGGCCGCGTTGGCGAACCGTGCGCGCACCGCGGCCAGCAGCGGGGCCGGCATCGGCGCCATCGCGTACAGGGCGGTGATCAGGTGCGCGGTGTTCTCGTCGGTCAGCGCGGGCTGGCCGATCACCGCTCCCCACATCATCGGGAGCATGGTCAGGTGCGTCACGCGATGATCGACGAAGGTCTGGGCGACCACCGCCGGCTCGAAACCCCGCAAGAGCACCGCGGTGCCACCCACCAGCAGGGTGGGCAGCAGCAGCGCATCCAGCGCGGTCACGTGGAACAGCGGCAGCACGATCGGCTGCACCGGGTACGCGGTGTCCGGGCGCAGACCGAGGCCCAATGCCGACGACAGATTCGAAATGTGAACGGCCACATGACTTGTCACCACGCCCTTGGGCCGCGACGTGGTGCCCGAGGTGTACAGGCAGTGCAGGATGTCCCGGTCCTCAACGATCGTCTCCACCGCCGAGGCGTCATCCGACAGCACCGCGTCCCAGGCGACGGCGGGCAGCCCCGCGACCTCGGCCGGGGCCTCCCCGACGACGATCACCTCGCGCACCGCGGCGCCGCCCGCCTCGGCCAGCGCACCCGTGATGACCGGCAGGAACGGGGTCTCGGTGATCACCGCCTGCACGCCGCTGTCGGACAGTTGGTAGGCCACGTCGCTCGGCGACAACAGCAGGTTCAGCGGCATCGCCACCACCCCCAGCTTGGCGAGCGCGAAGAAGCCGACGACGAACTGCCAGCTGTTCTGCAACTGCAGAGCCACCGCATCGCCGTGGGAGTATCCGCGCTCGGACAGCCCGCGCGCCAATGCGTTCGCGCGCTCCTCCACGTCCAGGTAGGTCAGGCGTACATCGCCGTCGACGATCGCCACCCGGGAGCCGTAGAGGTGCGCGCTGCGCGTCGGCTGGTCGCCCACGCAGACGCGCTGGGCGAGGTTGACGGTCAGCGGGTCGACACCGGACAGATCGGGGCGCATGCCGGACATGGTTCTCCTACTCAAGAAGTGTGGTTGTTGAGATCACAACTACCGGGAGAACACCGGACGCATGTCCGCTTTCGCCGTTTCGGCAGGTCGCGCCGAGGCTCAGCCGGTGAACGGCGGCACGAACGTGCACGGCACCGCGACCGGGTGTTCCGGGTCCAGCGCATTGAGCACCATGTACGCCGCCCGACGGGAACCGGCGATCGCCATGTGATCGCTGTAGTCCTGTGCGCAGGTGTCCTGCACGACGATGTTGGTGACCTTCTCGCCTGCCCGCCCCGGCACCAGTCCGGCGGTATACGGCATGACCGCTTCGTCGTATCGCGTGGCGATGTTGGTGTAAGCGACGCCCTTCACATACGGGCTGCCACCGGCCCAGATCTTCTTGTTCATCGCCGACCCCGGCAGCATGCCGCCGCACCCGACGCACATCGGCATCGGCACGTTCATCTCGCCGAACATCTTCCCCATCGGCCCGATGTCACCGGTACCCCGCCACAACGGCGCCAGCGAGACGTAGTTGGTCACCTTGTCCGCACCGCCGAGGTACTTGAGGTAGTAGGTGGGCATGTAGGTGCCCTGCGAATGGCCGACCAGGTCCACGGTCGAGGCGCCCGTCGACGCGCGCACCTTGTCCACGAAGCGCGCGAGCTGCGCGGCGCTGACTTCCTGCCGGTCCATGCCGCCGATCGCGGTGAACGGCCACGGCAGGCCGGGCAGCGCGCCGTAGGTCAGCGCGAAGACGCAGTAGCCGCGGTTGCGCAGCATGGGGACGTACGCACCCCAGTTGGTGGTCTTGGCGCCGCCGGTGCCGTGCACCAGGATGACCGGACGCGGATGCTCGGGCGAGGGCTGGCAGTTCCAGTCGTTGGCTCCGGGCAGGTCGCCGCCGGGATGCGCCAGTTCGTAGGGAATCCCGCCGAAGAAGTTGTAGTTCTCCGGGAGCTTGTCCGACGGCGCGGCGGCCGCCGGCCCGCCCGCGACCGCCCCGAGAACGACGAGCACCGCCGCACACCACGCACCGAGTAGTTTCCGCATGTGTTCCCCAACGCCAGCCAGACCGCAAACCGAGCGTTTGCTTGGTTATCGAGGGTAACAAAATCCCGCCAGCAGTAACATGGGGTTGGAGATTTCCGCACCCCGAAAAGTGGATGACCCCGGCCAGGGGGGAGGAGGCCGGGGTCATCTGTCTTCAGCCCCGGGGGGTCGGGCTGAAGACACCGGCCTAAGCCGGACAACTGCGAAGGTACACCCGCTCGGGTGTCCTTGCAACTTGCAACTAACGGTGTTTCAGAATTGCATTCGTTCCCCACGCGCCCCGGCGATTTGAACGTACGCTTAGCGCCGTGGCTCCGACGACGCCTCCGCGCACCGCGGCATTCTTCGACCTGGACAAGACCGTGATCGCCAGGTCGAGCGCACTCGCCTTCACCCGCCCCTTCTACGACGGCGGGCTACTGACCAGGCGCGCCATGCTCCGGTCGGCGATCGCCCAACTCCAGCTGTTGCTCACCTCGGCGCCGGACGAGCACGTGGAACGACTCCGCCGACACGTCACCCAGATGTGCGCCGGCTGGGAGGCCGACACCGTCCGCGCGATCGTCGCCGAGACCCTCGACGACGTGGTGCGCCCGGTGATCTTCAGCGGGGCCACCGAGCTCATCGCGCAGCACAAGGCGGCCGGCCGCGACGTGGTCCTCATCTCCGCCTCGGGCATCGAGATGGTCGAGCCGATCGGCGAGCTTCTCGGCGTCGACCTGGTACGCGCCACCACGATGGAGGTCGTCGACGGCCACTACTCCGGCGAGATCGAGTTCTACTGCTTCGGCGAGGAGAAGGCTCACGCCATGCGCGATCTGGCCGCCGAACGCGGGTACGACCTCGCCGACTGCTACGCCTACTCCGACTCGGCCACCGACCTGCCCATGTTGGAGGCCGCAGGCCACCGCGCGGTGGTCAATCCCGACCGCACGCTGCGCGCCCATGCACTCGAGCACGACTGGGAGATTCTCGACTTCCCGAACCCCGCACCCAAGGTCGACTGGACCCACCCCGGGCCGGGCGGCTGGACCACCGTCGTCGCCGGTGTGGGCGCTTTGGCGGCGGCCGCGGTGGCCTATCGCCTGGTGTATCAGCGACACGCCGCGGCATGACTTTTCCCAAACACTTGCTGTGATGCAAATCACCGTGTAGAAAATAGGTACGGAGCCTCCCCAGGCAAAGCTCGGACCAGAAGAGAAGGTCCGAACCCCCGAAGGAAGCTCCCAGCACGGGCGGCAAGCACCCACGCGGAGCTCGCCGCATTGGCAGAAGCGTTGTGCGCCTGCGACATTGAGGCCTCCCGGCTCAGCCGAAGACCACAGTCCCTCGCCGAGGCGAATCCCACAGCCCACCTTGCACGCTTGGTAACTTGCGTCCGTGCTCGCGGGCGGTACCCCATTGGGTACCGCCCGCAATACTGTGCGGACCGCGAGCGGCGGCTACCGGGCGGCGTCGGCGATCGACTTCGCCTCCGCCGCGCCGGCGAACATCGCCTGGCAACTGAGGATGATCCAGTCGGCCAGCGCCTGCGGATCCCCGGTGGCGAAGACCGCCGCCCCCTCCCGGTAGTCGCCCAATCGCGCCAACCATGTCACTTCGGGAACACCCAGCAGATGCGGGTCCAGGCCGGTGGTCGCCGACACCAGCCGCGACGCAGCCCGCGCCACCACACCGTTGCCCTCCTCGAACGGCTGCAACGCCAACAATTCGCCGTGCACCACGGCCGCCAACACCGCGGCCGGCACCGAGGTGGCGCCGGTGACGAGCTGACCGAGCAGATCCAGCCGCGGCGCGATGTGCGGCTCGTCGCGGGGTCGGCCCAACAGCTCCGGTTCCACCAGTTCGGCGGCGGCCAACGAATGCAGCCGCGCCAACGACTGCATGGGCGCGCGCCGGAAGACCGCGACCTCCCGATCGAGGTCGTCGGGGTCGAGCGCCTGGGCCACCCGGATCGCCCCGGACATCACCGGATCGTCGAAGTCGTGTTCCCGGTTGAGTTCGGTGGTGGCCCCCTCCATCGCCGCCGAACTGCGTCCGCCGCGCCAGGACGACTCCCGAGACGTCTTGTCCCAGCCGCGAAGATTCACCGGATGGCGGTGCACCGCCGCCAGTGCTTCGGCGGCCTCCTCGGCGGCGGCGGCGACGCCGGGCAGGTTGAGCAGCGGTGCCAACGGATCAGAACTCACCACCCCAGCCTAGTGCCGGTGCGCCGCACCCCCACCCCACCCGTCGGCCACCGACCCGACCGCCGTCCACCGATCGACCCTGACCGACCGTTCATCGCTCGCATCGCACCCGCAACCTACGCGCCATTACGCTGAACCGGACGAGTGATTACCCTCACAAGCAGCGGTCGCACCGACGTGCGACACCTCGGGATCAGGGCCCAGCGTCCCTCTCACGCAACCGAAAGGCAGCCACCATGTCCACCACCGATCAGGTCTATCCCCCGTCCGCGGAGTTCGTGGCACAGGCCAACGCCAACGCCGAAATGTACCAGCGGGCCGCCGACGACCCGACCGAGTTCTGGGCGGAACAGGCACGGCGCCTCGACTGGGCCACCCCGTTCTCCACGGTGCTGGACTGGTCGGATACCCCGTTCGCCAAGTGGTTCGCCGACGGCAAGCTGAACGTGGCGGTCAACTGCGTGGACCGCCACGTCGACGCGGGTAAGGGCGACCGGGTCGCCATCCACTGGGTCGGCGAGCCCGGCGACACCCGAGACCTCACCTACGGCCAGCTCAAGGACGAGGTGTCCAAGGCCGCCAACTACTTCACCGCCATCGGGCTGCAGGCTGGCGACCGCGTCGCCATCTACATGCCGATGGTCCCCGAGGCGATCATCACCATGCTGGCGTGCGCGCGCCTGGGCCTGACCCACACGGTGGTGTTCGCGGGCTTCTCGTCGGCCGCGCTCCGCGCACGCGTCGACGACGCCGCCGCCAAGGTCGTCGTCACCACCGACGGCCAGTACCGCCGCGGCCAGCCCGCCCCGCTGAAGTCGGCCGTCGACGAGGCGCTGGGCTCCGGCGACGACGCCGCACCGTCGATCGAGAAGGTCATCGTGGTGCGCCGCACCAACCACGACCCCGATCTGCCGTGGGTGCACGGCCGCGACGTGTGGTGGGAGGACACCGTCGAGGAGTCCTCGTTCGTACACGAGGCGGAGGCCTTCGACGCCGAGCATCCGCTGTTCCTGCTGTACACGTCCGGCACCACGGGCAGCCCGAAGGGCATCGTCCACAGCTCCGGCGGATACCTGACGCAGGCCAACTACACCTTCCACAACGTCTTCGACCACAAGGAAGGACGCGACGTCTTCTGGTGCACCGCCGACATCGGCTGGGTCACCGGGCACACCTACATCGTCTACGGACCGCTCTCGGCCGGCGCCACCGAGATCGTCTACGAGGGCACGCCCAACTCGCCCGACGAGCACCGGCACTTCAACATCATCGAGAAGTACGGCGTCACCACGTATTACACCGCCCCCACCCTGATTCGCACGTTCATGAAGTGGGGCAAGGAGATCCCCGGGGCGCACGACCTCAGCTCCCTTCGCCTCCTCGGCACCGTCGGCGAACCGATCAACCCGGAGGCCTGGCGCTGGTACTACGAGTTCATCGGCGGCAACCGCTGCCCGATCGTGGACACCTGGTGGCAGACCGAGACCGGCGGGCACATGCTCGCGCCGCTGCCCGGCGTCACCGCCTGCACCCCCGGCTCGGCGATGGGTCCGCTGCCGGGCATCAGTGCCAAGATCGTCGACGACGCCGGCAACGAACTTCCGCGCGGCGAGCAGGGCTACCTGGTGCTCGACAAGCCGTGGCCGGGCATGCTCCGCGGTATCTGGGGCGACCCCCAGCGATTCAAGGACACCTACTGGTCCCGCTTCGCCGAGCAGGGCTGGTACTTCGCCGGTGACGGCGCACGGTACGACGAGAACGGCGCCCTCTGGGTCCTCGGCCGCGTCGACGACGTCATGAACGTCTCCGGCCACCGCATCTCCACCGCCGAGGTCGAGTCCGCACTCGTGGCGCATCCCGCCGTCGCCGAGGCCGCCGTGATCGGCGCCGCGGACGAGACCACCGGGCAGGGCATCGTCGCCTTCGTCATCCTGATGGAGGACGCCGAGCCGAACGACGACCTGATCGCCGAAATGCGGAACCAGGTGGCCGTGGACATCTCCCCGATCGCCAAGCCGCGGGAGATCAACATCGTGCCGGAACTGCCCAAGACCCGCTCGGGCAAGATCATGCGCCGACTGCTGAAGGACGTCGCCGAAGGCCGCGAGCTCGGCGACACCTCGACCCTGGTGGATCCGTCGGTGTTCGAGGCGATTCGCGCGCAGCGCGCCTGATCGACCCGCCCGCAACCCCCGCATTCGCGGATCGGCCGAGACTCGCCCGACGGGCTCTCGGCCGATCTGCGTCCCCGGCCCGGCCCCGGGCATGGCAACATGAAGCCGGAATACGTCGACCCCAAGGAGATTTCGTGAGCGGCAATCAGGACACCTGGCCCAGCGAGCCGAAGACCGCTCCGCAGGTGCCGTCGATCCCGATGTCCGATGCGAACCTCGGCGCCGACGGCCAGCCGACCATCGGAAATCTGGTCAAGGAAGCCACCGCGAGCGCCTCGACTCTCTTCCGCGCCGAGGTGGCGCTGGCCAAGAGCGAACTGATCGGCGAAGCCAAGAAGGCGGGCGCCGGTACCGGCCTCCTGGTGGGCGCGGCCGTGCTCCTGCTCTACGCGAGCCTGTTCTTCTTCGTCTTCCTCGGTTTCCTGCTCGACGTCTGGCTGCCCACCTGGGCAGCCTTCCTGATCGTCTTCGCCATCTTGATGGCGGTCTCGATCGGCGCCATCGCCTTCGGTTACATCCTGTTCCGTCGGCTCCGCAAGCCCGAGAAGACGATCGAATCGGTGAAGGAAGTCGCGTCGGTCATCCCGGGCCGCGGCGCGCCGGTGAGCCCCCACGGAAACGCCCACGCCCACCCGCAGATCCCGGCGGCCCACGACCCCTCGCGGAGCTGACCCTGGCCGCACAGACCGTCCTGCCCGATGCCACCGAAGTCCGGTTCGACGGTCCGTGGCATCACTTCGACGTCCGCGCGAACGGTCTGCGCTTCCACGCGGTCGAGGCGGTGGCCGGGTCCATCGCCGACCGCCCGCTCGTCCTGTTCCTGCACGGTTTCGGCGAGTTCTGGTGGAGTTGGCGTCACCAGTTCAGCGCGCTCCGCGATGCCGGCTACCGCGTGGTGGCCGTCGATCTGCGCGGCTACGGCGACTCGGACAAGCCGCCGCGCGGCTACGACGGCTGGACCCTGGCCGGTGACACCCACGCGCTGATCCGCGCGCTCGGCCACAGCCAGGCGACCCTGGTGGGCCATGCCGACGGCGGCCTGGTGTGCTGGGCGACGGCCACCCTGCACCCCCGCTCCGTCGCCCGGATCGGGGTGCTGGCCTCACCGCATCCGCGGGCGCTGCGCCAATCGATCTGGACCAGCCGCGGGGAACGCGACGCCTTCCTCGGCCCCTTCCTGCACGACCAGGTGCCCCGCCTCGGCGAACGACGACTCACCCGCGACGGCGGCGCCTATCTGGAGAGCTACTTCCGCGAGCGTTCCGGGGCGCGCTGGCGCGACACCCCGGACTTCACCGAGGCGGTGGCGCGCAATCGCCTCGCCATCACCATCCCGGGCGTGGCTCATTCGAGCCTGGAGTACCGCCGCTGGGCCTTCCGCTCCCAGTTCCGGACCGACGGATACCGGTTCATGGACCTGATGAACAAGCGCCTGCACATCCCGGTGTTGGCCCTGCGCGGCAGCGAGGACCGCTACATCCTGGACTCGGTGATGTCGGCCAGCAGCCACTGGTCGTCGGATTTCGACTACCGCGAGGTGCCCGGCGCCGGGCACTTCGTGCACCAGGAGAATCCCGAGGAGACCAACGCCGCGCTGCGCGCTCTGTTGGCCCGCTAACCACGCCGGCCCCGGGCTCAATGCGGCAGGCAGCTGGCCGTGCTCGCTTCCGCGGTCCGCTGCGCCGAACCGGTCAGGTCCGCTTCCACCTGTTCGGCGGTGAGGACGAAGCCGGTGTCGTCGGCGACGTTCTCCGACGAACCGAAGACCACGCCGAGCACCGTGCCGTCGGGCGCGATCATCGGCCCGCCGGAGTTGCCCGATCGAATGCTGCCGCGAACGGTGTACACCTGCCGCTTGACCTTGTCGGGCCGCTGGAAGATGTCCGGGCCCACCAGGTTGATGGTGTTGCGCACCCGCACCGGGGTCACCGTGAACGGACCGTTCTCCGGATACCCCAGCACGATCGCGTCGTCGCCGGACGCGGCCGGGGTCTCGGCGAAGTTCAGCGCCGGTGCGCGCAGCCCGGGCACGTCGAGCACGGCGACGTCGTTGCGGTCGTTGAACCAGACCACGGTGGCGGAGAGTTCACGTCCGCCCGGCGTCTGGATCGACACCTCGTCGGCGCCGGCCACCACGTGCGCATTGGTCATCACCCGCTCGGGGCTGATCACGAAGCCCGAGCCCTCCATCGCCTGGCTGCAGCTGCGCGCCACCCCCAGGATCTTCAGGACGCTGGGGCGCACCCGAGTCACCGCCGCGGAGCCGTCGAGCTGCTGATCCGGCGGATCCACCGCCGCCACCTCGGCGTCGCCGAAGGGGCTGATCACCTGCTTGAGACCGGAGTTGTCCAGCAGCGCGGTGAAGTCCCCGGGAAGTTCGCGCATCCACTGCGGGGCCACTCGGTCGACGGCGTCGATCACCCGTGACTCCGACACCGACCGGGCGAAGGCCCCGTCGGACTCGGCGCTGCGGATGGGGGTGGCCAGCAGCCATGCGGCCACCAGGATCGCCACGAACTGCAGGCAGGCCCCGATCAGGCTGTCGACCTTGCGGAGCCGGATCGAATGCAGCCCGCTCCGGACGGCCCGACCCACCACCATCCCGGCGATCTCGCCGAGGATCACCAGGCCCAGCAGCAGGACCACCGCCGTGAGCAAGCGCCCGCGCGGGTCGGTGATCGGGTCGACCACGTGCGGCACCAGAAGAATGCCGGCCACCACGCCGATCACCACGCCGATGAAGGCCATCGCCGACGCCGCTGCGCCCTGCCGGTAGCCGCTGGCCGCCGCGAGCAACGCGACGATCACGATGATGAGGTCCACCCAGAGGGCACCGCTCATGCGCGGCCCCGATCCTCGTCGACCAGCGGGAACCCGGAGACCTGGCGTCCGCCGGTCTCGGCGATCATCTGTTCCAGGGGCCGCACATCGTCGGTGTCCCACGGCACATCCCAGCCCGCCGACTGGCTGATGGCCGCCAGCAGCCCGCCGGTGAAGCCCCACACCAGCATGCCGTCGTAGAGGAAGGCCGGCCCCTTGTAGGCGGTCGCGCCCATCACGGAGCGGCTCACCTGGAAGCGATTGCTCGGGTGCAGCAGTTCCCGCAGGTTCACCCGGGCCACGCGCGCGGTCTCGGCCTCGTCGACCACCCCGACCCAGCTCGGCTGCGTCCAGTGCCCGATCACCGGCGTCACCTCGAAGCCCGACGGCACCGGGAAGGTCGGCAGGCTGGCCACCACGCGCACGCCGTCGGCGCGCAGCCCGGTCTCCTCCCGTGCCTCACGCATCGCGGTGCCCACCGGGTAGTCGTCGCCCGGATCGCGGCTGCCGCCGGGAAACGCGATCTGACCGCCGTGGGTCCGCATGGTCGCGGCCCGCTCGGTGAGGAGCACGTCGGCGTCGGCGGGCAGGCCGCCCGGATGATCCGTCGCCGCCTCGAAGGAACCGCCGAACAGCACCAGCACGGCCGCGGCGCGTTGCGCCCGGAAGGCCGCCGCCCACCGCGCCCGATCGCCGCCGCGCCGCAGCACCGATTCGTTCACCACGGCAGGGTCGTCGGTGACCGGGTGCAGCCACGACGGGATCAGTTCGCGGTCCACCAGCGCGCCGTAACGGGGCGACGACTGCCTGCTCATGACTGTCCTCCGGACACGCTCACACCCAGTTCGTCGCGCACCACACCCACCAGCTCCTCGTACGAGGTGAAGACCTTCGGCAGGGTCGCGGCCACCGTGCCGTCGGCGCGCACCAGGATGGTCGAGGGATACACCCGCGGCGCGCGCAACGCCTTGGCCACCGAACCGTCGGTGTCGGCGACCGTCGGCAGCGTCAGGCCCACTTCCTTCAGGAACTGCAGGATCGCGTACGGCTTGGAGGCCCCGTCGATCGCGTGCACGGCCAGCACGTCCAACTGGTCGCCGGCCTGCCGGGACAGCTCGTCGAAGTACGGCAGCTCCTTGCGGCACGGCAGGCACCACACCGCCCACATGTTGATCACGGTGGGGCGCCCGGCGGTGGCCTGGCCCAGATTGATCGGTCGGCCGTCGGCCAGGCACAGCGCGGTGACGTTCTTGAGCGCGGCCTCGGCGGGCACCGGAGCGCCGCTCTGCGGGCAGGGCACCAGCGTCGCATCGATCCGAGCCTGCGCGAGCACGTCCTCGGGCACGTCCTGATCGGTGACGCCCTGCGTCGGTCCGCCGGGTGCCGTCGAGCGGGTCGGCTCCTCGGTGTCGCGCGGCCACAGGGCGAAGATCAGTGCCACCATCACCACGACGAACGCGATCATGGCCTTGGCGGCGGGGGTCTTCAGAACGCTCATTGCTCAACTCCGGCCAGGGCCAACAGGTGCTCGGTCTCCGGCCCCTTCACCAGCGCCGCCGCCGCGGCCTTCTCGGTGGGCCCGAGCCCGTACGACGGGCAGTCCGGCGCCAGCTGGCAGACGCCGCACGCGGGTTTGCGCGCGTGGCAGACACGGCGGCCGTGAAAGATGATCCGGTGCGACAGGTCGGTGTACTCCTTGCGGGGGAACAGTTCGGCCACGGCGCGCTCCACCTTCACCGGGTCGGTCTCGGCGGTCCACTCCCAGCGGTTCACCAGCCGACCGAAGTGCGTGTCCACGGTGAGGCCGGGCACCCCGAAGGCGTTGCCCAGCACCACGTTCGCGGTCTTCCGCCCGAAGCCCGGCAGGGTCACGAGTTCCTCGAGAGTGTTCGGCACCTCGCCGTCGAACCGTTCCACCAGCGCCTGCCCCAGCCCGATGATCGAGTTCGCCTTGTTCCGATAGAAGCCGGTCGACCGGATCATCTCCTCGAGTTCGGTGCGATCGGCGCCGGCGTAGGCCCAGGCGTCCGGGTAGCGCGCGAACAGGGCGGGCGTGACCATGTTGACCCGGACGTCGGTGCACTGCGCCGACAGGATGGTCGCCACCGAGAGATCCAACGGGGTGGTGAAGTCCAGCTCGCAGTAGACCTCGGGGAACTCGACCTGCATCGTGCGGTTCATCCGTCGCGCGCGACGCACCAGCCCAAGTCGGGTCTCCGGCTTCCTTCTGCTCACAACAGCCCAGGTTACCGGTGCTCGGCGAGCGGCCGCCGCGGCGCCGTCACCAGGTCACAACTCAGTGACGACGACGCTCCTGGTTTTCCCTCTCGCGGTCGAGAGTGTTTAGTTGGAAACCATGCAAGGTCTGGCTGTGATCGCCTTCCCCTTTCTCCTGCTGCTCTTCGCTCTCGCCATGGAGAAGGTTCAAGCGAACCTCGATCGCCTCTCCGTCGGCCGCGCCCAGGTGGACGAATTCCTGGAGAGCGCCGACGAGACCGACGTCAGCAATCTGGCGAAGACCGGCCTTCCGGCCGCACTGGACGAACTGCGCAACCGGCGCAGCGGGTCACGCGACGAGTCGGAGTAGACATTCCCGGCGATCCCCTGCGCGCGTGAGGATTGCAACAATTACACTCGACCATCGAGTAGCGTGGATCACTGGCGTCCATGTCAGTGGCGACGAGTTTGAGAACGAGGAAGGTTCGTAGGTGGACGAGATTCTGGCCCGGGCGGGTATTTTCCAGGGGGTCGAGCCTGCCGCGGTCGCAGCGCTCTCCACCGAACTGACGGAGGTCGAGTTCCCCCGCGGACACGTGATCTTCCATGAGGGCGAGCCTGGCGACCGCCTGTACATCATCCTGAGCGGCAAGGTGAAGCTCGGACGACGTTCTCCGGACGGTCGCGAGAACCTGCTGACCATCATGGGCCCGTCGGACATGTTCGGCGAGCTGTCGATCTTCGACCCCGGACCGCGTACGTCGTCGGCGACGACCGTCACCGAGGTCCGCGCGGCGACGATGGACCGCGATGCGCTCCGCAAGTGGATCAAGGACCGCCCGGAGATCGCCGAGCAGTTGCTGCGCGTGCTGGCCCGTCGCCTGCGCCGCACCAACAACAACCTCGCCGACCTGATCTTCACGGACGTGCCCGGCCGCGTGGCCAAGCAGCTGCTGCAGCTGGCCCAACGGTTCGGCACCCAGGAGGGCGGGGCGCTCCGCGTGACCCACGACCTGACGCAGGAAGAGATCGCGCAGCTGGTGGGCGCGTCCCGCGAGACGGTGAACAAGGCGCTGGCCGACTTCGCCCAGCGCGGTTGGCTGCGCCTGGAGGGCAAGAGCGTGCTCATCGCCGACTCCGAGCGCCTGGCCCGACGGGCCCGCTGACCCGGTCGCAACGGACGAAAAAGGGAGTACCTCCGCGCACCGCGCGAGGTACTCCCTTTTCGTCTTACCCGTGCCCACTCGGGGCGGGCACGGCGGTTACAGCGTGCGCAGGTATTCGAGCTGGGTCTTGACGCTCATCTTCGCGGCCGGCCAGAGCTTCTGATCGACGTCGGAGTAGACCTTGCGGACCACCTTCATCGGCTTGGCGTCCTGCGGGCTCACCTTCAGATCGTCCAGCGCCTGCCGGATCTGATCGAGCCGTTCCTCGCGGTGCGCCTTGTAGAAGCGGGCAACAGGTCCGAGTTCGGCGTGGTCGGGACCGTGCCCGGGCAGTAGCGTCGCATCCGAGGCGTCCACGATCAGCCGGTTGAGCGAGTGGAAGTAGTCGCCGAGACCGCCGTCGCGCGGATCGAGCACGGTGGTGCCGTGGCCGAGGATGGTGTCACCGGTGACGATGGCCCGCTGCCCCTCCCATTCCACCAGGAAGCTCATCGAGTCCGCGGTGTGGCCGGGCGTGTGCATCGCGGTGATGCGCAGTCCCGCCGCCTCGATCACCTCGCGATCGGTCAGCCGCGGCGCGCCGTGACTGAACTGCTCCGAATACGCGCGATGCACCGAACCGGTGTCCTTGCGCATCCGCTTGATCGCACCGGTGTGGTCGAAGTGGCGGTGCGTGATGAGCGTCAACTCCACTTCGCCCGCGGCCTCCGCGATGGCCCGCACGTGCTTCTTGGAGCGGGGCGGGCCGGGATCGACGACCACCGCGGTGGCGCTGCCCGGCGCACGCAGGATCCAGGTGTTGGTGCCGTCGAGCTCCATCAAGCCCGGGTTGTCGCGCAACAGGACCGACGCGAAGTCGGTGACCGGACGGACCCGGCCGTACGCGGGGTGATTCAACGGTTCGGTCACGCTCAGCGCACCTGCACGATCAATTCAACTTCCACCGGGGCGCCCAGCGGAAGTTCGGCCACTCCGACGGCGGACCGCGCGTGCACGCCGGCCTCGCCGAAGATCTCACCGAGGAAGTCCGAGGCGCCGTTGAGGACCCCGGGCTGCCCGGTGAATCCGGCCGCCGAGGCGACGAAGCCGACCACCTTGACGATGCGGACGATCGCGTCGACACCGACCACGGAATCGACGGCGGCGAGCGCGTTCAGCGCGCACTGCCGGGCCGCGGCATTGGCCTGCTCCGGGGTGACGATGCCCTCGGCTCCGTCGGACACCTTGCCGCGCAGGACGAGTTCCCCGTCGACCACCGGCAGTTGCCCGGAGGTGTACACCAGGTCGCCGACGCGCAGCGCCGGCGTGTAGCTGCCGACCGGCGCCACGACCGGGGGCAGCGTGATGCCGAGTTCGGCCAGTCGGGTACTCCAGGTACCGGCCATGGCTAGTTGGTGGGGCGCTTCAGGTAGGCGACGTGCTGCTCACCGGTCGGCCCGTGCAGCACGCTGACCAGTTCCCAACCGTCCGAACCCCAGGTGTCGAGGATGTCTTTGGTCGCATGCGTCAGCAGCGGAATGGTCGCATATTCCCACGTGGTCAATTCACTCATGGCCCAACCTTATCGGTTGGTTCTCGCTCTCAACAGTGTGGTCGATAAGGTGAGCGTCGTGACGACTGACGCGTTGACCGTACCCGGAGGCGTGTGGCCTGAGCAGGCCCGCAACGCCCGCCTGCATTTCGTGTCGGGGAAGGGCGGAACCGGCAAGACCACCGTGGCCGCCGCACTCGCCATCGCACTGGCCAGCGAGGGCAAGAAGGTCCTCCTCGTGGAAGTCGAAGGGCGCCAAGGTATCGCGCAGCGTTTCGACGTGCCGCCGTTGCCGCCCACCGACCATCAGGTCGCGACCGCCGAAGACGGCGGAGGTGTCTGGGCGCTCGCGCTCGACATCGAGCACGCGCTGCTCGAGTACCTCGACATGTTCTACAACCTCGGCTTCGCCGGGCGCGCCATCAAGAAGGTCGGTGCCATCGACTTCGTGACCACCGTGGCGCCCGGCCTGCGCGACGTGGTGATCACCGGCAAGATCAAGGAACGCGTTATCGCCACCGACAAGCAGGGCCGACTCCTGTACGACGCCGTGGTGGTGGACTCCCCGCCCACCGGCCGCATCGGCAACTTCCTCGACGTGACCGCGGCGATGCGGGATCTGGCCAAGACCGGTCCGATCCGCAATCAGAGCGAGGGCGTGGTCACCCTGCTGCATTCGGCACAGACGGCCGTGCACCTGTGCACCCTGCTGGAGGCGATGCCGATCCAGGAGACCATCGAAGCCGTCGACGAGCTCGTCGGCAAGGACTTGAACATCGGCGCGGTCTTCGTCAATCGCGTACGCCCGCACCACCTTCCCGACGACCAGTTCGACGAGATCGCCGAAGGTCAGGTGGACTCGACGGCTCTTCGTGCCGAGCTGGAGGCGGCCGGGCTGACCGTCACCGACGAGGATTTCGCCGGCCTGCTCACCGAGACCATCGACTACGCCGTACGCCTGCAGGCGCAGCAGGTGGCGCGCGCCGATCTCGACGAGGTGCCCGCACCGCAGATCGAACTGCCCGAGCTCGACGAGCACGTCGATCTCGGAGCGCTCTACCAACTCGCGCGCACCATGAAGGAGGCTGGCGTCTGATGTCCGACCTGGAGATGGGCCGCGTTCTACTCGATCCGGCGACCCGCGTGGTGATCTGCTGCGGCTCGGGCGGTGTCGGCAAGACCACGACGGCGGCCGCCATGGCCCTGTACGCCGCCGAACGCGGGCGCACCGTCGCGGTCCTCACGATCGACCCGGCGCGCCGGCTCGCGCAGTCGCTCGGCATGACCGAGCTCACCAATGAGCCGCAGCCCGTGCCGGTCGAGGGCACCGGCACGCTCGACGCGATGATGCTCGACATGCGTCGCACCTTCGACGACATGGTGGTGGAGCATTCCACCCCCGAGCGCGCCGAGATCATCATGAACAACGCCTTCTATCAGACCGTCGCCTCGTCGTTCTCCGGCACGCAGGAGTACATGGCGATGGAGAAGCTCGGCCGCTTGCTGGAGCAGAACCGCTGGGACCTGATCGTCGTCGACACCCCGCCGTCGCGCAACGCCCTCGACTTCCTCGATGCCCCCCAGCGCCTGGGCTCGTTCCTGTCCGGGCGCCTGATGAAGATGCTGATCGGCGGCGGCCGCGGCGTGGGCCGCGTGGTGACCGGGGCGATGAGCCTGGCGATGCGCGGCATCGCCACCATCATCGGCGCGGAGATCCTGCGCGACGTGGCGGTCTTCGTGCAGTCCCTGGACTCGATGTTCGGCGGCTTCCAGGAGCGCGCCGGCCGCACCTACGAGCTGCTGAAGCAGCCGGGCACCAACTTCGTGGTGGTCGCCACCCCGGAGGCCGACGCCCTGCGCGAAGCGGCCTTCTTCGTCAACCGGCTGGCCCAGGACTCGATGCCCCTGTGCGGCCTGATCGTGAACCGGACCCATCCCAACCTGACGGGGATCTCCACCCCGGCCGCGCAGGCCGCGCGGGAGCGGACCGACGACGCGTTGGCCCAGGGCGTCCTGTCGATCCACATCGAGCGAGCGGCCACCGCCCAGCGCGAGCTGCACATGCTGCAGCGCTTCACTTCGGCGAATCCGAGCGTCCCCTGGGTGGGAGTGCCCGCGCTGCCGTTCGAAGTGGCCGACGCTGAGGCGCTGCGCGCGGTGTCCGAGCAGATCACCAGTCGCGGCTGATCGCCCGCCCCATATCTCTTCTGCCCCGTGTCTCTTCCGGCCCGTCGGCGCTTCAGCGACGGGGCGCGGCGACCGCAGCGAAGTAGGCGGTGGAGGCCGGGCGGTACAGCAGGTACAGAATGGCGGAGGACAGCACGACCGTCCCGATCGCGATGACGTTGAGCCCGCCCAGCAAGGTGTAGATCGAGCCGATCAGCGCCAGCACACCGAGGCCGGTGGCCGTGGGCCTGGCCCACCGCTTGCCGTTCCGCACGGCCCACGCCACCAGGAACCAGAGGGCGGTGAGCAGAACCGTCGCCACCACCGCGCCGATCCGCCAGTTGGTCACGGCACTGTCGATGAGGGCCTGCGCATCCCCGCCGGCGTCGGCCACGTACTCCTCGTAGACGCGTCGGACCTCGTCGTCGTCGCGGAGTCGGGAGACGAAGAAGAAGAGCCAGGCGCCGATCGCGACCTGCAACGCCGCCCCCAGGTACATCAGGCGCACGGCGTTGTTCAACGGCCCCGGCAGGACCTCCGCGGAGGCCTGCGCGGGCTCGCGCGGGACCGGCGCATCGGTCGCGTACGGGTTCTCCGCCTCGGGCACGCGGTCGTCTTCCGGACCCTCGGGCGACGGCGACGGCGGCTGGTCAGTCATAGTGCCGACGCTAGGGGACACCGCACCGCTGGTGCAATGCGGCGCCGCCCGGGACCGCGCCTGATCCGGCGCGGTCCGAACTTGCGGGCTGTCAGCCCAGTACGGACTGCGGCACCGCGGCCAGGCGCTGCCGACGACGCTGAGCCTCGAAGAACGCGGCCCACGAGGTGACCTCCGGATGCTGACGCAGCAGGGCGCGACGCTGACGCTCGGTCATGCCGCCCCACACGCCGAACTCCACGCGATTGTCGAGCGCATCCGCACCGCACTCGAGCTGAACCGGGCAGTGGCGACAGATGGTCGCGGCCTTCCGCTGTGCCGCTCCACGAACGAACAGGTCGTCGGGATCGCCGCCACGGCACCGGGCCTGGGCGACCCAGGCAAGACGAGCTTCTGAATCTCCGCTGGAAAGAGGCGCCAAAGTCATTGCGGTACTCCGCCTTTCACAAACCCATCGACACTCCCCGCCGGTCGGGGCGTGCATAAGATCTTGCTCGTGCCCTGTCTCGCACTCCCCCTGAAGTGTTAGACAACTCACGTTTCCTAATCTATTGAGGTGTTCACGACAAACGCAAGTCTCGATTCGAGAAAGTGCTATACGCAAGCGTTTGCGACACGCAGATTCCCCGCTCCGGCGGACGGGTCCGGTGCTCGAGCCCACAGGCCACGTATCCTGGCCGCGTGCGCAACTCCACGAAGCTCCCCGGCCTTGCGCTGGCCCTAGTGCTGGCGGGCATCCTCGTCGCCGGCCTCCTGTTCCCGTTCGTCGGCGGTGCGGCCATGCTGTCCAACCGGGCCGCGGCGACCATGGAGAACACCTCGTCCGAGTTGCTCAACGGCACGGTGCCGGAAGTGACGACGGTGACCGACGTCAACGGCAAGCCACTGGCGCTGCTGTACGACCAGTACCGAATGACGGTGGGCTACAACGACATCTCGCAGGACATGATCCGAGCGATCATCTCCGTCGAGGACCGCCGCTTCCTGGAGCACGACGGCGTCGACTGGCGCGGCACCATCCGCGCGGCCCTGAAGAACTCGTCGGCGGGCGAGGTCCAGCAGGGCGCGTCGACGCTGGACCAGCAGTACATCAAGAACTACCAACTCCTGGTGCTGGCGCGCACCGAGGCCGACCGCGACGCCGCGGTGGAATCGACCCCCGCCCGCAAGCTGCGCGAGGCGCGAATGGCCATGACGCTGGAGAAGTCCCTCGTCGAGCAGGCCATGCGCGAGAAGGGACTCGACGAAGCCGCTGCCAAGGAAGACGCGAAGAAGCAGATCGTCACGCGCTACCTCAACATGGTCCCCTTCGGGAACAACGCTTACGGGATCGAAGCCGCGGCGCAGACCTACTTCGGCAAGCCCGCCAAGGAGCTGAACATCGCCGAGTCCGCGATGCTCGCCGGCATGGTGCAGTCGAGTTCGGCGCTGAACCCGTACACCGACCCGCAGGCCACCACCGCGCGGCGGAACACGGTGCTCGACACCATGATCGAGAACTTCCCCCAGATGGCGCCCCAGCTCCTGGAGGCGAAGCAGCAGCCCCTCGGCGTGCTGCCGCAGCCGCGCACCACCGCCCAGGGCTGCATCTCGGCGGACAACAACGGCTTCTTCTGCGACTACGTCCTGCAGTACCTCGCCGAGAACGGGATCAGCCGCTCCACGGTGTCCCGCGGCGGCTACACCATCCGCACCACCCTCGACCCCGAGGTGCAGGCCAACGCGCTGCGCGCCGCACAGGCCCAGGCCTCCCCCACCGTCGACGGGCTCGCCAACGTGATGAGCATCGTCCGCCCGGGCACGCAGTCGCACGACGTGGTGGCGATGGTCTCCAGCCGCAACTACGGCCTCAAGCAGAACCTCGGCCAAACCGTTCAGCCGCAACCCTTCTCGCTGGTCGGCGACGGCGCGGGCTCGGTGTTCAAGATCTTCACCACCGCCGCCGCCATGGAGAAGGGCCTGGGCACCAGCGCGGTGCTGAACGTGCCGGCGAGCATCGCCGTCTACGGCATGGGTAACAGCAACGGCGCCTTCGGCTGCCCGGCCAACGCGTACTGCGTCAAGAACGCTGGCCCGTACCCGCCGGCACTGAGCCTCACGCAGGCGCTCGCGCAGTCCCCCAACACCACCTTCGTGGAGATGCTGCAGCAGGTCGGCGTGAAGCCGGCCGTCGACATGGCCGTGCGCCTGGGACTGCGGTCGTACACGGCACCGGGATCCTCGGGCGTCGGCGAAGCGAGCCTTGCCGACTACATCAAGAAGGGCAATTTCGGTTCGTTCACGCTGGGCCCGTTCCCGATCAACGCGCTGGAGTTGTCCAACGTGGCCGCGACCCTCGCCTCCGGCGGCGTCTGGTGCCCGCCGAGCCCGATCGTGTCCATCCAGCAGGTCAAGCGCGACTCGTACAGCAACGTGGTGATGGGCGAGGACGGCAAGCCCGTCATGACCAATGTGCCGTTCAATCCCCCCAAGTGCGAGCAGGTGGTCGAACGCGGCCTGGCCAACGCCCTCGCCAACGCGATGAGCGAAGACGACAAGGGCGCGGGCACGTCCGCGGCGGCCGCCTCCTCTGCGGGCTGGACCCTGCCGATGTCCGGTAAGACCGGCACCACCGAGGCGCACCGCTCGGCCGCATTCCTGGGCTTCACCAACCAGCTGGCCGCGGCGGCCTACATCTACAACGACGGCTCGCGCCCCTCCGGTATCTGCACCTCGCCGCTGCGCCAGTGCTACGACGGCGACGTGTACGGCGGCATGGAGCCGGCCCGCACCTGGTTCGGTGCCATCGGTCCGGTCGCGCAGAAGTTCGGTCCCGTCCGCATGGCCCCGAACGATCCGCAGTTCGTTCGCGGCAGCAGTCGCGGCCGCATCCCGAATGTGGCGGGCCTGCCGGCCAGCCAGGCGGTCTCCCGACTTCAGGAGGCCGGCTTCAAGGTGAACGAGCTCGAGGTCGACAGCGCCAAACCGAAGGGCACCGTGGTCTTCACCGCTCCCTCGGACAGCGCCATGCCGGGTACCGAGATCGCCATCTACGTGAGCAACGGCAAGAGCGAGAACAGCGGCGGCGGCGCACCCACCTCCAAGACGGTGACCGTGCCCGGAGTGGGACCGGTGGTCATCGAGGTACCCGAGGGCTGAGACGACGCGCCAGACGGGCAGGCAGGCACCGAACCGACGCGTATCCTGGTCGGTATGCCTTCCGCGCCCGGTCTGCCTCCCCGTCTCTCCGCCGATCTGCTGTCCGCCACCTCTGAGCGGCTCCGTTCCGGCCGGTTGGCCGGCGTCGCCGCCGGGGCCGCGGGTGCCGCGGCCGCGGGCCTGCTGTATTCGACGGTGATCGAGCGGAACGCCTTCACCCTGCGCCACGTGACCATCCCGGTACTCGAACCCGGCTCGTCGCCCCTGCGGGTGCTGCATCTGAGCGATATTCACATGCTGCCGCGGCAGGTGCTCAAGCAGTCCTGGATCAGCGGTCTGGAACGCCTGGAACCGGACCTGGTGGTCAACACCGGCGACAATCTGGCGCACCCGGGTGCGGTGCCGGCCGTGGTGCAGGCCCTCGGCGGTCTCCTGTCCCGTCCGGGACTGTTCGTGTTCGGCTCCAACGACTACTTCGGCCCCACCCCGAAGAATCCGTTGAAGTACTTCCAGAAGGACCACAAGCGCCAGCACGGGGAGCCGCTGCCGTGGCAGGACCTGCGGGCGGCCTTCAGCGAGCGCGGCTGGCTCGACGCCACCCACACGGTGCGCGAACTGGAGGTCGCGGGCGTACGCGTCGCCGCGGCTGGCGTCGACGATCCGCATATCGGCCGCGACCGCTACTCCACCATCGCCGGTCGGCCCAATCCGCTGGCCCAGCTGCGGCTCGGCCTCACCCACTCACCCGAGCCGCGCGTGCTGGATCAGTTCGCCGCGGACGACTACGACCTGGTGCTGGCCGGACACACCCACGGCGGTCAGCTCTGCCTGCCCGGGTACGGCGCCCTGGTGACCAACTGTCACCTCGACCGGTCCCGCGTCAAGGGGGTCTCCAACTGGGGTTCGACGATGAAACTGCATGTCAGCGCCGGACTCGGCACGTCGCCGTATGCCCCGGCGCGCTTCTGCTGTCGCCCGGAGGCGTCGCTGCTGACGCTCACCGCGACGCGCAGCGGGGGCGGCGACGACGAGATCATCGATCAGTCGTTGCCGCAGCTGGCGACGTCCATGACCTGACCGCGCCGGGCAATATCGCTGATTCCGGGTACTCGAAACAACAGTTTCAGGTTCAATTGATTCTGGTTCACCTAACTCAGACGTCGCCAGCGGCATCGCGGGGTGTGAAGAGGCCCCGCCGGGCACGTCCCGGCGGGGCCTTTTCGCGCGCTGATCAGCGGTAGGTGATCCCGCTGTACTGGCGCCCCACCCGGGTGCCCGCGGTGCCGTCGAGGATCTCGGCGAGCTGCGAGAGCGAACCGATGACCGCCTCCCCCCGCAGGCCCCGTTCGACGAACTCGATGGCGGCGGCCACCTTGGGGCCCATCGATCCGGCCGGGAAGGCGCTGGTGTCGAACGCCTTCGGGTGCGCGGTGGCGATCAACTTCTGCTCCGGGGTGCCCCAGTTCTCGTACACGCCTTCCACATCGGTGGCGATCACCATCAGGTCGGCGCTGAGCTCGTAGGCCAGCAGCGACGTCGCCAGGTCCTTGTCGATCACCGCCTCCACCCCCGAGTAGCGGCGGGCCACCGCATCCCAGGCCACCGGGATGCCGCCGCCGCCGGCGCACACCACCGTGACCTCCTCGCGGAGCAGCCGGTTGATGGTCGAGATCCCCGGGATCGCGGCCGGCGACGGCGACGGCACCACGCGCCGCCAGTACTGGCCGTCCTCCTTGACCACCCACCCGCGTTCGGCGGCGAGTTGCTCGGCCTGATCCTTGCTGTAGACCGGACCGATGAACTTGGTCGGGTTCGCGAACGCAGGATCCTTCGGATCCACCTCGATCAGGGTCACCAGAGTGGCCACCTCGCGGACCGCGGGCAGCAACTCCCGCAGTTCTCGCTCGATGAGGTAGCCGATCATGCCCTCGGTCTGGGCGTCGAGCACGTCGAAGGTCTGCGCGTGCTCGGCCCCGGCCGAGAGATTGGCCAGCATGCCCACCTGCGGCCCGTTGCCGTGGGTGATCACCAGGTGGTGATCGACCGACACCGGCGCCAGCACCTCCATGGCCTCGCTGACCGCCCGCACCTGGTTTTCCTGGGTCAGCGGTTCCCCGCGCGGCAGCAGCGCATTGCCGCCGAGGGCGACGACCACACGCATCGCTAGATCCCCAGCGTCGCGGCGACGACGGCCTTGATGGTGTGCCACCGGTTCTCCGCCTGTGGGAAGACGATGGACGCCTCCGAGCGGAACACCTCGTCGGTCACCTCCAGCGCGTCGAGTCCGGTCTCCTCGTAGATCTGCTCGCCGACCTTGGTCTTGCGGTCGTGGAACGCCGGCAGACAGTGCAGGAACTTGGTGTTCGGATTGCCGGTGGCCGCCATGACCTCGGCGTTGACCTGATACGGCGGATCATGGACGGCATGGTCTTTGCGCCACGGCGCCAGCGCCTGGCTCAACAACCCCGGCAGGCCTGCGACTTCGGCGGTACGGGTCACCAACGCCAGTCCGGCATGAGACACGATCCCGGCACCGTCACCGGTGACCGTCGGCTGCGGGTAGTACACGGTAGAGTTGCTCACCAGAAGGGTGNTTAATGACCACCACATTGACCACCTTTACCGCTGCGGCACAAGGGTTTTCGTCGTTGGTGCACACGATCCCGAGCGACGCGTGGGACGGTCCCGGACTCGGCGAATGGGACCTTCGGTCGCTCGTCGGCCACACCGTGCGGGCCATGACCACCGTCGTGCAGTACCTCGATCGCCCCGCCGCTGTCGTCGACGTCGACAGCGCGGCCGAGTACTACTCCCGCGCCCGGGCCGCGGTCGCCTCCGGCGCCATCACCGGCATCGTCGAACGCGGCCGGGAGGCCGGCCGAGCGCTCGGACCCGATCCGGTGGCCACCGTCGACGCTCAGGTGGTCGAGGTCCTCGAGAAGCTGGACGACGGCGCCGATCGCCCGATTCTCGTCGCCGGCGACATGGGCATGCGCCTGCACGACTACCTACCGACACGGACCTTCGAGTTGGCCGTGCACAGCCTGGACATCGCGGCCGCCGCCGGCCTGGCCTTCGAACTTCCCCCCGCCGTCCTGGCCGAGACGACGGTACTGGCCGCGCGGATCGCCGTCGAACTCGGCAGCGGCGTCCAGGTGCTCACGGCACTGTCGGGCCGCGCCGACCTGCCCAGCGGCTTCTCGGTGGTGTGACTCCCCCGTCGCCCCCGGCCCCTGACCTCCGCCCACGGCCCGCCATGTCGCGACCCGTGCCTCGTGTCGCCTTGGCTGCAGCGCGGCGACACGAGGGACGGGTCGCGACACGGGGATCCGGGTCCCGGCGCGGGGGGATCTGACCCGAGAAAAACGAGGAGGCCCTGACTGATTTCTCAGTCAGAGCCTCATCTGCTTCTCAACCAAAGCGTCGGGGTAGCGGGATTCGAACCCACGACCTCTTCGTCCCGAACGAAGCGCGCTACCAAGCTGCGCCATACCCCGTGTTACAACCTCAACGAGAGTACCTGATGCGCGACGGAAGCAAGAAATCGCCTGGTCAGAGCCCTGTTCGGGACGAGCGGCGAGGGACGCGACTAGTCCATCGCGGCCGCCGAGATCGCTCCGGTGGAGACCGCCTCCACCCACTTGGCGTGATCGGCATCGTTGAGCTCGGCGTAGCGCAGCGACCAGTCCGCGATGGCCCGGTCGAAGGACTTCCCGAGGCCGTCCACGTAGTCCGCGATCTCACCGCGGGCGGCGGTGCGCGCGTGTGCCTGCGCCAGCACGGTCCCGCACAGCTCGCCGTACAGGGACAGCCGATCCACCGGCATGCCCTCGACCACCACCGACCCCTTGCCGTCACGAAGCTGGCGGACGTAGAAGTCGGACTCGCCGGCTGCGCCGCGCGCCACGCCGCGATCGTCGCTGGCGTAGACCGGCCCGCGCAGCCAGCCCAGCAGAACGTCGCTGGAGGCCTGCATCAGCTGCTGCCCGATGACCACCCGGCGTCCCTGGTTGTCGAAGTCGACCGGGTCGACGTACGGGGCCAGCACGGACTCCTGGGCCTCCTTCAGCTGAAGGAACAGCGGGTCACCGTTCTCCTTGCCGACGAACAGCATGATCCAGCAGCGCGTGCCCACACTGCCCACGCCCACCACCTTCCGCGCGGCCTCCACGAAGGTGTACTGATCGAGCAGCGTGCCCAGGTGCGGCGCGATCCCGGCGCGGTAGCGCTCGAAGCGCTCGGCGAACATCTCGTGCACGTAGGCGGCCGGGGCCCGCACGAAGACCTCCTCGGCGGGGATCAGCAGCGGCGGGTCGTTCTTGATCCGAAGGCGCCCGTCCTCCACCACGCAGAGCTTGGCGAGAGCCTGCTCGCTGTTGCGGTGCCGAGCCTTCTTGAGGATCTTGCGCATGTTCCTGCTGGCCGTCGTGTCCAGCAGGTCGCCGATCTCGGCGAGCACCTTGTCGACGTCGACCTTGTCGTACCAGCAGTCGAGCACGCTCTGCTGCGCCGACGTGATGATCGTGCGTCGGTAGGCCCGCGCGGCACGACGCGCCGCCCGGCGGGCGTCCCGATCGTCGGCGCCGTTGGCCCGCGCCGCCACCGCCATGCTGGCGGCCAGCCGCTTCACGTCCCACTCGAACGGGCCCGGGTACGCCTCGTCGAAGTCGTTGAGGTCGAAGACCATCTGGCGCTCCGGCGACAGGAACAGCCCGAAGTTGCTCAGATGGGCGTCGCCGCAGAGCTGGGTCCGAATCCCGCTGTGGGGCACCGAAGCGAGGTCGGCGGCCATGAGGGCGGCCGCACCCCGAAAGAACGTGAACGGGGTGACCGCCATGCGCTGATGGCGGACCGGAATCAGATCCTGCAGCCGATTCCGGTCCTGGGCGACGAGGATCGAGACCGGGTCCCGCTCCTGTGTGTGCACCGGGCCGGAACCCAATTCGTGTGCTGTGAGCGTCACGGCTCCGCCTCTCCGCCGACGGCCGAGCCCGCCGATCTACTGATAGGAAATGAAGTACGGCACCGGACGGACGTCCATCGTCGCCGCCGGACTGAACATCGGTTTGTCCTCGGAGTAGAAATTCTTCCACCCCATCCAGATGTTCGGAGGCAGACCCGTGGTCATTCGATTCCAGGTGCCCATCTTCACCGCGGGCGTCCCGTGCCCGTCGGCGTGCAGCACCACCGCGAGTTCCGGGTGGGAGGTGTCCAGCCGGGACCGGTCGCCGAGCATGTCGGCGTCGAACTGGTGCAGCACGAAGGCCTTCTGCGGCAGCCCCTTGCTGCGCACCAGCTCGGCCAGCCAGGCCGCGGTCCGGTTGACCTCTGCGGGCTGAACCGAACCGATCTGCTCCAGGTGCACCTGGTCCTTCTTGATGCGCCACTCGGGGTCGAGGGCCAGGCCCACATTCGGCCGCTCCAGCAGCCGCCGATACATCTTGGCCTGGGTCAGAAAATCCATGCGACCCGGTTGCAGGTCCAACGTCACGTAGATCCCCGCCTCCGCCGCCGCATCCACCCACGGCTCGATCACCGACGGGTCGATGACGTTGGTGTACGCGCCCCGATAGCCGGGCTCGGCCGAGGCCACCGTCACGATGATCTCGAAGCCGGGCACCACCGGTACCGGCGAGAGCGTGTCGTACTGGGCGGCGAGCCGACCGGCCCTCGCCACGGTGGCCGGCAGGTCCTGCCGGCCGAGGGGCCCGAGCTCCCGCGAACCGGGTGAGCCGTAGAGCGCCACCACCCGCCGCGACGGGAACATCAGCTGGCCTCCGCCCGGCAGTTGGGGCACCGTGCGCGCCAACGTCACCCGCTCGACGAACTGCTCGGTGCTGCCGAACTGCTCGCCCACCCCGATCACCGCGGCCTCGCCCGCGTTCTTCACCGCCGCCACCGAGGCGCCGTCGGCCCGCGGATCTGCGACGGGCACCAGCGTCGCCTGCGCTCCGCCGATCTCGGCATCCGCGGCGACCGCTGGCTCGGTGGTCAGCACCACGACCGGCCGGTCCACCTCCGATGTCACGCCCGTGCCGAGACGCCCCACGTCGACGGTCTGGTCCAGCCCGAGCTCGGCGATCTCATCGCCGACGGCCACGACCGTCCGCGCGTCGAGTCGACGCAGTTCGTCGGCGACCACGGCGGCCCGCCCAGGCTCCACCACGAACAGCGGCACCCGCCGGGTACGACTGAGCTCCACCGCCCGCGCGCGGTCCGCGGGTGCGGCATCCTCGGCGACCACCAGCGCCGACGAGGACGCGTCCAGCAGCAACCGGCTCACCAGCACCTCGCCGGGCACACCCGGCTCGGCGAGTACACGGATCTCGCCGGGAATCGGTTGCGACGTGCTGGTTCGACCGCCGCCGAGCGCGCCTGCCGAGGCGACCACCACGGCGGCGATCACCACGAGGCCGCCCGCGACCAGCGCGGCGCGGACCGGTCTTCGCGTTCTAGAAGGCGTCGGCCTCATCCTCTTCCGTGTCGTAGGAGTCGTCGAAGGAGACTCGCGGGGTGGTCGCGGCCGCATACAACGCCAACGCCGTGTACACGATCACCGCGATTCCGAAGCAGAAGGTCAGGATCAGCGAGACGATCCAGAAGACGTCGGCGGCCGCACCGTCGAGGCTGTCGAAGAGCAGCGCGGCGGTCGCCGCGAGCAGCGCGGCGATCAGCGCCCACGCGGCGCTGCGCGCCCGCGGACCGACGCTCGAGAGGTAGAACAGCCGCTGGTAGAGGCCCACCTCGAACTCGTCGACACTGGCCAGGCGCACGGGGTCGCCGTCGGCCAGTTCCCGCAGGCCACGAGCCAGTTCCACGTTGCGGAGCAGCGACGACGACTCGCGCTGGCGATAGCGCACGTAGGCGAGGGTCGTCAGGACTGCGGAGAGGAGACCGAGGGCAGCGATGATTGCCGGAGTGTTCACGGTCACCCACGCTACCGGTCGGCCGCGGCTGCGCGGCGAGCGCCTCGCACCCGCGGCTCCGGTGGAGCGTCAGACGCTCGCGGTGACCGTGTGCGCGATGTTGCCGCGCGTGGCCTTGGAGTACGGGCAGAAGGCGTGCGCCTGCGCGGTCAGGTCCTCCGCCTGTGCCGCGTCCAGCCCCGGGATGGTCACGTGGATGTCGGCGACGAGTCCGAAGCCGCCGTCGGCGTCGTCCTCGCCGATCCCGACGGTGATCTTGACGGTGGTGCCCTCCGGGAGAGCGACCCCCGCGTTCTTGGCCACCAGGTGCAGCGCACCGTTGAAGCACGCTGAGTAGCCCGCCGAGAACAGTTCTTCCGGGTTCGAGCCGTCGCCGCTGCCGCCCATCTCCACCGGCGGCCGCAGCTCCATGTCGATACGACCGGTCTCGGACACCACTTCACCGTCGCGGCCACCACCGGTGGACATCGACCACACTCGGTACACGGGATTCACGGTCATCAGATTCGCCTCCATGCGTTGCCCCACCGCGCCGGCGGTACCGGTCGGCGATGGGCGTCGTCAGTTCCGCCTCCGAACGTACTCCGCCGAAGGACTACTCGCGCCAGACCCGCGAAGGCTTGATCCGGGTCGACGCCGGGAGCCAGCGGCCCACGGCGCCGCTGAAGGTCATCAGCACCGAGAGAACGAGTGCTGCCGCCGACACCCAGCCGCACACGCGGAAGGCCGTCGGCACCGCCGGATAGGCGAAGAGCAGGTCGGTCACCAGCGGCACGAACATGATGACCAGCACGCTCACCGCGGCGTAGATGCTGCGGAGATTTCGGCTGTGATGGTTGCCGATGGCCACCAACAGCGGGTAGGTGACGCCCATCGCGATCACCCAGCCGACCAGGAGCGCAGGCGGCCAGAAGCTCGCCATCGACGACGCCGAGGCGCCCGCGTCGATGGTGGTGACCTCGGCCATCTGCGGTTCCAACCGCGCACGCAGCCGTTCGACGGTGCTGCCGAGCGTGGCGAAGCCGTAGCCGATGCACACGGCGGCGCTCACCGCCGCGAGATACCAGGCATACCGGGCGCCGCGGGCGAGCGCCCACGGGGCCGGCCCCGGATCGGACTGCCGTCGCGGATAGAGCGACGTCAGATCCGCGGTCCCGCGGTTGGCGGCCAACTCGGCCATGTCCTGCGCGTCGAGTTCGGCCTGCGTCGGCAGCGGTTCGCCGTCGCCGTGCTCGTCGCCCCAGGAACCCGGTGCGGTCATCGGGAGATCTTCACCATCCGGCCGAGCGTGCCCTGCCACAGCGAACCGTCCGGTGCGATCATCCCGGTCAGCTGCAGCGGCTCGTCGAGCGGCGCGACGCCGATCTGACGGGTCACCACCCGCTTGCCGGTGCGGAAGTCGACCGCCACGTAGTTCACCGGACCCACCTGCTGCGGTCCCGGACGGTAGGTGCCGTAGCCGAGGGAGTGGATCAGCCCGTCACCGGTGGACAGCCGCGGCAGCGTGGCCATCCGGTCGTGGCTCTCCCACACCCGGGTGCACTTGCCCTGCTCCACATCGATCCTGGTCATCGCGCCGACGAAGGGTGCGAACAGCGGCGAGGCCGGACCTCCGCTCTCGGCGATCGGCGGGTACTGGAAGCCGTACGTACTGGGAATCACCAGGCTGTTCCCCGTCGCCATCGGCGAGTTCTCGGTGCCCTGGTTGGCGCCCGGGAAGGCTCGCATGGAGCAGACGGGCGCGCCGTCGGCGCTGCGGAACACGTGCAGCCGCGGCACCGCGGCGCTGTCGACGATCGCGACCCACGAGGTGCCGCCCGGCCCGAAGTAGGTCGGGGTGGTGCCCGAGCCCCAGGTGAGCTGGCCCGGCTTGCGGGCCGCCCCGCGGTCGTAGCCGCGACGCCAGACCGTGCGCGGCTTACCGTCGGCGTCGGCCCACATCTCGTAGAGGGCGTGGGTGGTCAGCACCGACACGCCGCCGGGCCGCACCGACAGGCCGTTGCCCAGCTGCTCACCGCGCGGCAGGTGCATGGAGACCACCTTCTTGCCCGTCACCGTGCCCACCAGGCCGCCGGTGGTGACCCACCAGATGCGCCCGGTGTGGTCCGGGGCCAAGCCGGTCACCGCGTCGCCGCGCAGATGCCGCGAGATGTCGATGCGCTCGGACACGTACAGCTGCCAGCCGGACGCGGTACGACGATGCGCCACGCGCAGGATGGCGCCGGTGCCGTCGGCCACCACCACGCGGTTGCGGTCGTCGAGATAGCCGTACACGCCGCCGAGCAGACCGCCCTTGGTCAACGGGAGGGTGGCCAGCACGGCGGCCGTGTCCTTGTCGAACAGGGTGACCACCGGGGTGGCGAACTGCGGCGGACTGCCGGCGATCACGTTGGTGCACAGCGAGACCGGCATCAGATCGGAACCGATGAAGGTGGCCGCGCAGGGGCCGCCGGGAACGCTCGACGCGGCCAGTCGTGCGGTCTTGCCGGGGCCGCGGAAGGCGGTGCTGTCGGTGGACGCGAGGTCGCCGTGCATCAGCGACGTCCACTTGGGCCCGAGTCCCGGCACCCCGCTCGGCTCGGCCGACGCGGGCGCGGCGACGGCGCCGGAGAAGACGAACGTCGCGGCGGCGGCCACCGCAGTGACCACCGCCGCGACGGCGCGGAACCTCGATTTCACCATGACGGCAGTTCATCACATCGCCCAGCGGACGGTGTGAAGTAGGGGTCAGCGGTGGAACTCACCCAGGAGGAAGGAGGTGCCGGGCAGCAGGAACTCGAGCATCGGCAGCCCGTGGTTCACCACGAGCCCCGGGAAGATCGGCGGCACGTAGCTGGTCGCGAGCCGCACGTCGGCGCCCTGCGCCTTCCAGTCGCGGTACAGCTGCCGGACCTGGCCGGTGGGGATCACGTCGTCGTGCACCCCGGTGGAGATCAGCACCGGCGCATTCGGCTTCAGTCGGCCGATCCGCTGGTCGTCGATCATCTGCTTCACCTCGGGCTGCCCGGCGATCACCGCCGACAGCGGCTTGCCGTTCCGCGTCCACTGCGAGGTGCGCTGGAAGCCGGCCATCAGGCCGGTGTCGCCGATGCACTGGGTGGCGGCGTGCGCGAGGACACCGAGTCCGTGGGCGTTGAGCTCCTTGCGCAGGATCGGCGTCAGGGCCGGGTAGCGGGCCTGCAAGCCGTTGATCGCGTACCCGATGCCACCGGCGATGAAGGTGCCGTCGATCTGGTCGATCACCTTGCTCAGGTCCGCCGGCGGCGCGCCGGCGTAAGTGGCCTTCACATTCACCTCGGGGGCGTAGCTCTGGGCGAGTTCGGCGGCCGACGCCGCGGCGCCGCCGCCCTGCGAGTAGCCGGAGAAGGCCACCGGCGCGTTCTCGGGCGCCTTGCTGACGGCCAGCGCGGCGCGCGCGGCGTCGAGCATGGCGCGCCCGGACTCCACGCGATTGACGTAGGTGTGCACGCCGGGCGTACCCATGCCGACGTAGTCGGTGACGGCCACGCGGACGCCGTTGAGAAGGAGCAGGTTCATCTCCAGTCCGGCGTAGTTGACGCCGATGCTCGGCTTGACCGGATCCAGGCTCATCGGCAGCGCCAACATCTTGGATCCGGCGCACTGATCGCCCTGTCCCACGGTGCCCGGGCCGATCACCACGGTGGGGCGTGGGCCCTTGCCCCGCCACGCCGCGGTGGGTTCGACGACGTACCCGGTGACCGCGGTGGGCTTCCCGTCCTGGCGCGTGGAGGTGTACATCATCTTCTTGGCATCGCCCGGCCACTGATTGGGCAGCCCCGGAATCTGCAGCAGCAGCGGCGTGGCCTGGGTGCGGATCACGCTGCCCGGTGTGGACGAGTAGGACGCCGGCGGACGATAGAAATCGCCGACGGCACCGGCCGGCGATGCCGCCACCGCGGTGGCCGTACCGACCAGGGCGGTGCTCAGCAGCACCACCCCCAGCTGACGCAGGGGCCGCCGACGGGCCGCTGACTTGGACTTTGAGATGAATCCCCGACTTGGTTTCATTTTACCGATACTAAAGGACACAGTTACCGGGGAGTAGTCACGACTCGCGCGATGCACTGTGCGCCCGTCGAGACTCGCTCGACGGGCGCACAGTGGGGGGTTGCGAGGGCGGGGAATCCCCCGTCAGACCAGCAGTTCGGCGATCTGAATGGTGTTCAGCGCGGCACCCTTGCGCAGGTTGTCGCCCGAGACGAACAGCGCCAGACCGCGCCCGTCCGGGGCACCCGGATCCTGGCGGATGCGCCCCACCAGCGACACGTCGCCACCGGCGGCGTCGAGCGGCGTGGGAACGTCGACCACCTTGACGCCGGCTGCGGCGGCCAGGATGGCGCGGGCCTCCTCCGGAGTCACGGCCTCGTCGAATTCGGCGTTGATCGACAGCGAATGCCCGGTGAAGACCGGCACCCGCACGCAGGTTCCGCTCACCAGCAGATCGGGTACACCCAGGATCTTGCGCGACTCGAAGCGCAGCTTCTGATCCTCGTCGGTCTCCCCGGAGCCGTCGTCGACGAAGTCGCCGGCCAGCGGCACCACGTTGAAGGCGATCGGCGCCACATACTTGACCGGCTCACCCAGATCCACGGCCGCGCCGCTGTAGACGAGTTGCTCGGCGCCATCGATGCCCTTGCGGACCTGCGTCGCCAGCTCCTCGACACCGGCCAAACCGCTGCCGGAGACCGCCTGATAGCTGGAGATCACCAATCGACGCAGCCCCTTGGCGGCGTGCAGCGGCTTGAGCACCGGCATAGCCGCCATCGTGGTGCAGTTGGGGTTGGCGATGATGCCCTTGGGCGGGTTCAGCGCCAGCTCGCCGTTGACCTCGGCCACCACCAGCGGCACGTCCTCGTCCTTGCGCCACGCCGACGAGTTGTCGATGACGGTGGCTCCGGCGGCCGCGAAGCGCGGCGCCTGGATCTTGGACATGGTGCCGCCGGCCGAGAACAGTGCGATGTCCAGACCCGACGGGTCGGCGGTGGTCGCATCCTCGATGACGATCTCACCGTCGCCCCACGGCAGAGTCTTGCCCGCCGACCGCGGCGACGCGAAGAAGCGCACCTGATCTGCGGGGAAATTCCGCTCCTGCAGGAGCTGGCGCATGACGCCGCCGACCTGACCGGTCGCTCCCACGACTCCGAGGTTCACCATGACTATCGGCCCGTTCCGCCGTGCACCACGGCCTCTTCGTCGCCGCCGAGATCGAAAGCCTTGTGCAGCGCGCGGACGGCGTCGTCGAGCTGGGATTCCTGGCACAGCACCGAGATCCGGATCTCCGAGGTGGAGATCAGCTCGATGTTCACACCGGCCTCGCTCAGCGCCTCACAGAAGGTCGCGGTGACGCCCGGATGACTCTTCATGCCGGCGCCGATCAGCGAGACCTTGCCGATGTTCTCGTCGAGCACGAGCTTGGAGAATCCGATCTCCGCCTGCAGCTCGCCGAGCTTGTCGATGGCCAGCTGGCCCAGCTCGCGCGGCAGGGTGAACGTGATGTCGGTCTTGCCGGTCTCCACCTTCGAGATGTTCTGCAACACCATGTCGATGTTGATCTCAGCGTCGGCGACGGCCCGGAAGATCCGCGCCGCGTTGCCCGGCTTGTCGTCGATACCGAAGACCGTCACCTGAGCTTCGCTGCGGTCGTGTGCCACACCGGTGAGAATCGCGTCTTCCACGGGGATGTCCTCCATCGATCCGGACACCATGGTGCCGGGCTTGGTCGAGTACGACGAGCGCACGTGAACGGGAACGTTGTAGCGGCGCGCGTATTCCACGCACCGCAGCATCAGGATCTTGGCGCCGCACGCGGCCATCTCGAGCATCTCCTCGAAGGAGACCTGCGACAGGTGCCGGGCGTCCGGCACGATCCGCGGATCGGCGGTGTAAACGCCGTCCACGTCGGTGTAGATCTCGCAGACGTCGGCGTTCAGCGCCGCGGCCAGCGCGACCGCCGTCGTGTCCGAGCCGCCGCGGCCGAGCGTGGTGACGTCTTTGGTGTCCAGGGCGACGCCCTGGAAGCCTGCGACGAGCACGATCTTGCCGTCGTCGAGTGCGCTGCGCACGCGACCGGGGGTCACGTCGATGATCTTGGCCTTGCCGTGGCTGGAGGTGGTGATCACTCCGGCCTGCGATCCGGTGAAGCTCTGCGCTTCCTCGCCCAACGACGAAATCGCCATGGCGACAAGCGAATTGGAAATTCGTTCGCCGGACGTCAGGAGCATGTCCATCTCCCGCGCCGGCGGATTCGGGTTGACCTGTTCCGCCAGGTCGAGCAGTTCGTCGGTGGTGTCACCCATCGCCGAGACGACCACGACGACGTCGTTGCCCTGCCGTTTGGTTTCGACGATGCGCTCCGCGACGCGACGGATCCGCTCCGCGTCCGACACCGACGAGCCACCGTACTTCTGGACCACCAATGCCACGTTCGGGGGCCTTCCTATACTCGGTCTACTCGCGTGCTTCTTTCCCGGCCACTGTACCGGTCGCGACCTCGGCCTGACCAAGTGCGCGGCCTGCGTACGATCGTTGCGGTGACGCGCAATCCCACCTCGACCCGAGCTCGCACCGGTGTCCCGCAGTGGAGTCTGGCCGTCCTCACCTACCTCGCCGTCCGTGCGGTGGGTGTGCTGGTGTTGGTTCCGATGGCCGCTCGACACGACCTGTCCCTGTCGAACGTTCTCGCCAAATGGGACGGGCAATGGCTGCTGTCGATCGCCGAGCACGGCTACGGCGGCGTGCCGTCGACGCTCACCGACGCACAGGGTATCCACACCGCCGAGACCGCCTACGCCTTCTTCCCGGGCTATCCCCTGCTCGTCGGCTGGCTCGGCGCGCTCCCCGGTGTCAGCACGTTCGGCGCGGGCGTCCTGCTCAACGTGCTCTTCGGTGCGCTCGCCGCGGTAGCCGTCGCACGACTGGGCACCCTGTGCGCCGAGCGCACCGCGCTCGGCGGCGACCCCGACCGCAGCGGGCTGTACCTGGTGGTGCTGTTCGCCGCGACGCCCATGTCGGTGGTGCTGAACATGGCCTACACCGAGGCGCTGTTCTGCGCGCTCGCCGCCTGGGCGCTGGTCTGGGTGTTGGAACGCCAGTGGTTGGCGGCGGGCGCGGCCGCGTTGCTGATCGGTCTGGTCCGCCCCACCGGGGTGGCCGTGATCGTCGTGGTGATGCTGGCCGCCGCGCTGGCCCACCGCGACGGACCGCGCGCGTGGGCCGCCGTGGTGCTGGCCCCCCTCGGCTACCTCGGCTACCTCGGCTACGTCGGAGTGATGACCGGCTCCCCGACCGGCTGGTTCACCATCCAGACCACCGGGTGGAACACCCGGGTGGATTTCGGCGCCGCGGCCGGCCGCTTCCTGATCGACGCGTTCACCGGCGCCGAGGACTTCGCCACCATCGCCACGGCGCTGGTGATGGTGGGAACCGTCGGGCTGCTCGCCTGGTCGGTGGCGGCCCGCCTGCCGTGGCCGGTGCTGGTCTACGGCGCACTGGTCGTGGCGTCGATCCTGCTCTCGAGCGGCCTGATGATGAGCCGCGCCCGACTGCTGCTGCCCGCGTTCGTCCTGTTGATCCCATTGGCGCTGGTGCTGTCGCGGCAACGCACCGCCACCGCCGCGGCCGTCCTGGTCCCCGTCGTGGTCGGCAGCGCCTGGTTCGGCGCCTATATGCTGACCGTCTTCCAGTACGCGATCTGACACCTCAGGAGCCGAGCCGATGCCCGCCGGGATCAGCGAACGCCGGGCGTGGGTGGGTCTGGGAGTCCTGACGCTGCCGGTGATTCTGGTGTCGATGGACTTCTCGGTCCTCTACCTGGCCATGCCGACCATCTCGCGCTCCCTGCATCCCAGCGCCACCCAGGAACTGTGGATCCTCGACGTCTACGGCTTCCTGATCGCCGGTCTCCTGATCACGATGGGCAACCTGGGCGATCGCATCGGGCGGCGGAAGATCCTGCTGACCGGTGCCGCCGTCTTCGGCGCCGCCTCGGTGGCCGCGGCGTTCGCCCCGTCGGCCGCAGCGCTGATCGCCGCCCGCGCCCTGATGGGTGTCGGCGGCGCCACCCTGCTGCCGGCCAGCCTCGCGCTGATCGCGAACATGTTCCCGCGCAGCGACGTCCGCGCCCGCGCCATCGGCGTCTGGTCGGCAGCCTTCGCCGGGGGCGCCGCGATCGGCCCGGTGGTGGGCGGCGCCCTGCTGCATCACTACTGGTGGGGAGTCGTCTTCCTCATCAACATTCCGGTGCTCGCCGCTCTGTTCCTGCTGGCGCCCTTCGTCCTGCCCGAATACCGGATGCCCGCCACGCACCCCTTCGACGTCCTGGGCGTGGTGCTGTCGCTGCTCGGCATCCTGCCGCTGGTCTACGCCGTGAAATCGGCGGCCTCCCACGGACTCTCGGTGGGCAACGTGCTCCTCGGCGCGGCCGGGATCGCCCTGCTGGTCGTCTTCTTCGCACACCAGAAACGGGCCCCGGCCCCGCTGGTGAACCTGAGCCTGTTCGCCAACGCCACCTTCAGCGTCTGTATCGCCGTCGCCCTCGTCGGCATGATGGCGCAGGGCGGCATGTCCTATCTGATCAACGTCTACCTGCAGTCGGTCCAGGACTTCGACGTGCTCAACGCCGCCCTGGCCGGCCTGCCGATGGCGGTCACCGTCGCGGCCTTCTCCATCGGCGCGTCCCGGGTGGCCGCGTGGATCGGCGTGCGGCGCGCGCTGAGCCTGGGTGTCGCACTGGCCGCGGCCGGCAACCTCGGGCTGCTGGCCCTGAACGTGACCAGCCCGCTGTGGGTCTTCCTGGTGCTGACCGCGGTCACCGGCATCGGCTACGGCCTCCAGTTCGCCCTGGTCACCGATGCGGTGGTGGGTTCGGTGCCGCCGCAGCACGCCGGCGCCGCCTCGGGCATCTCCGAGACCAGCTTCGAGCTGGGCACCGCGCTCGGTCTGGCGCTGTTCGGCTCGTTGGCCACGGCGGTCTTCCTCTCTCGGGGCGACGGCCGCTTCGCCGACTCGCTCGGCGCCACCCTCGACCTCGCCGACGGCGGCGCCGGATCGGCGCTGGCCGCGGCCGCCAAGGAGGCCTTCGTCGACGGCATGCACGCCGCGGCTCTCGCCGGCGGTCTGGCGCTGGCGATCCTGAGCGTCGTCGTGGCCCTGGTCATGCGCGATCGCACCTGAGCATCGATTCCCCTACCTTGGGGGCATGCCCGAACTGAGCACCACCGTCGACGTGCACCCGCTGATCGCCGAGCGCTGGAGCGCTCGCGGATACGACGCCACCGCCACCATCGCCGACGACGAACTCGCCGCGATTCTCGAGGCGGGCCGCTGGGCCCCCACCTGGGGCGCGATCGCGCCGGTGCGGATGATCGTCGGTCGCCGCGGCGACGCCACCTTCGAGGCACTGGTGGGCACCATGCGGCGCGGCAACCGCTCCTGGGCTCCGGCCGCCGCCGCCCTCGTTCTGGTGTGCACCACGAACGAACCCGACGATGCGATGAAGCACGACTACGGCGCGGTCGACGCGGGCCTGGCGTTGAGCCAGATGATCCTGCAGGCCGAGGCCCTGGGGTTCAACGGGCATCCCATGGCCGGTTTCGACAAGGCCGCCGCGGCCGAGGCCTTCACGATTCCCGCGCAGTTCCGCCCGCTCGCGGTGCTCGCCGTCGGCCGGATCGCCACCGACGCCGACGCGGTGCCCGCCGAGATCCGGGAGCGCGACCAGCAGCCGCGCACCCGTCAGCCCCTGGACCGGGTGGCCTTCGCCGGACGATGGGGCGACCCCTTCCAGTGACCTCCGCGGCGGTGCGGGATGCGCCACGTTCGCTTGGCAGCGCTCAAACCGCTGTCGTAGACTGACCGCATGCAGCGCGTTCTCCTTCTCGAATGCCGCGGCGGGGTCTGATTCGACCGGCCCTCCGTCGCGGGCCATAGCGACGCGCCGGTCAAACCCCTTCCTTACTCTTATTAGGAGCTTGACCAGTCATGGCAGCAGCAGACGTTTTCTCTTCCGGCCCCAGCCGCATCGTGACCCCCAACGGTCCGATCCCCGCGGGCCAGGCGTCGTACAACCCGCAGCGCAACTCGACGATGCCCGTGCATCGGTACCGCAGCTTCGCCGATGAGGTGGAGCAGATCTCGCTGCCCGACCGCACCTGGCCGGACAAGGTGATCGATCGCGCTCCCCTGTGGTGCGCCGTGGATCTGCGCGACGGCAACCAGGCCCTGATCGATCCGATGAGCCCGGCCCGTAAGCGCCGCATGTTCGATCTGCTGGTCCGCATGGGCTACAAGGAGATCGAGGTCGGCTTCCCGTCGGCGAGCCAGACCGACTTCGACTTCGTTCGCGAGATCATCGAGGACGGGGCCATCCCGTCCGATGTCACCATTCAGGTGCTGACCCAGGCGCGGCCCGAACTGATCGAGCGCACCTACGAGGCCTGCAACGGCGCCCCGAACGTGATCGTGCACTTCTACAACTCGACGTCGATCCTGCAGCGGCGCGTGGTGTTCCGGGCCGATCAGGAGGCGATCACCAAGATCGCCACCGATGCGGCCAAGCTGTGCCTGCAGACCGAGGCCAAGTACCCGGACACCAACTGGCGCTACGAGTACTCGCCGGAGAGCTACACCGGCACCGAGCTGAGCTACGCCCGCGACGTCTGCGATGCGGTCTCCGAGGTCATCGCTCCCACCCCGGACAAGCCGCTGATCATCAACCTGCCGGCGACGGTGGAGATGACCACCCCGAACGTCTACGCCGACTCCATCGAGTGGATGAGCCGGAGCCTGGCGCGACGCGATTCGATCATCCTGAGCCTGCACCCGCACAACGACCGCGGCGAGGGCGTGGCGGCCGCCGAGCTGGGCTACATGGCCGGCGCCGACCGCATCGAGGGCTGCCTGTTCGGCAACGGTGAACGCACCGGCAACGTGTGCCTGGTGACGCTGGGCATGAACATGTTCTCCCGCGGCGTCGATCCGCAGGTCAACTTCTCCGACATCGACGAGATCCGTCGCACCGTGGAGTACTGCAACCAGCTGAACGTTCCCGAACGCCACCCGTACGGCGGCGACCTGGTCTTCACCGCCTTCTCCGGCAGCCACCAGGACGCCATCAACAAGGGCCTGGACCAGATGAAGATCGACGCCGACGCGCAGGACTCCGACGTCGAAGACATCGTCTGGCAGGTTCCGTACCTGCCGATCGACCCGAAGGACGTCGGCCGCAACTACGAGGCCGTGATCCGCGTCAACAGCCAGTCCGGCAAGGGCGGCATCGCCTACATCATGAAGGCCGACCACGGCATGGACCTGCCGCGTCGCCTGCAGATCGAGTTCAGCCGCGAGATCCAGAAGATCACCGACGGCGAGGGCGGCGAAGTCAATCCCAAGGAGATGTGGGACGTCTTCGCGCAGGAGTACCTGGAGCCGGTGACCCCGCTCGAGCGCATGCGCCAGCGCGTCGACGCCGCCGAGGAAGACGGCGGCAAGGATGCGATCACCGCGGTGGTCAAGGTCAACGGCACCGAGCGGGAGATCTCCGGCTCCGGCAACGGCCCGCTGGCCGCATTCGTCGACGCCGTCGGCACCGTCGGCTTCGACGTCCGGATCCTGGACTACTACGAGCACGCGATGACCGCGGGCGGCGACGCCAACGCCGCCTGCTACGTCGAGAGCGAGATCAACGGCGAAACCGTGTGGGGCGTCGGCGTCGCCGCGTCGATCACCACCGCGAGCCTGCGGGCCGTGGTCTCGGCCGTGAACCGCGCCCACCGCGTCGCCGGTGAAGAGTTGGTCGAGACGGCCGCCGAAGGCGCCCGCACCTGGGCCCCGTAGGAGTACTTCCCGCAGCAATCGTCCGGCCCCGTTTTCGGTGTGCCGGACGATTGCCGCGCCTAGGCTGAAGCCATGTCGACGGAGTTGGACCCCCGGCCCCGCAGCGCCCGCATCCCTTCCCGGGAGAACGATTGGGACGCGATCCGGTCGTGGACCGACGACAAGTACATGCAGTTCGATGTGCGGCCCGTCGGACGACGACTGACGCCCGACTCGTCGATGTTCTCCGTGCCCATCGGCGACATCACGATGACGCACTTCAACTACGGGATCCATGTCGACCTCGACGGCTTCGACACCGACTCGGGCAACGTCCTGGTCCTCACCACCCTCAACGGCTGGACCCGGCACAGCGCCAACCGGCTGCGCGAGGCGGAACTGACCGTCGGCGAGACCTTCGTGGTCGACTGCGACCACAGCCGGTACCGACTCGGCGCCGGACCCGACCATCTGCAGCTGAACCTGACCGTGCCGCATCGGCTCCTGGCCGACCTGGCCCTGCGCTGGTACGGGCACGTTCCCGACGCCCGCCTGTGGACCCAGGCCAATCCCGTCGGCGGGCCGAACAGCCCGTGGCTGTCGTTGCTCGCTTACGCCGCGCGCACCGCGTCGGTGGCGCCGGACGAGGTCGCCACCGGTCGGATCGGCCTGCACCTGCAGGAGATGCTGGCCGCGCAACTGCTTGCCGACTGGGCGGAACGGGCCGGCATCGAACTCGGCGCGGACACCCCGGTCGCGGCGCCCGGCTACGTCCGAACGGCGGCGCAATACATCGACCAGCACGCCCGCGACCTGCCGACCGTCACCGAGATCGCCGCCGTCGCGGGAGTCAGCGCCCGCTCCCTCAGCGGGGCCTTCCGCAAGTATCTCGGGGCCACGCCGCGCGGTTACCTGATCGAACGGCGGCTGCAGGGGGTGTACCGCGAACTGTCCACCGGCGCCGTCTCGGTCGCGGCCGTCGCCGGGGCCTGGGGATATGTGAACATGGGCGCGTTCGCCGCCGCCTACCGCAGTCGGTTCGGCGAGAACCCGTCGCAGACGCTGCGGCGCAATGCACAGAATCGGATGCCGATCACCGACGTCGAGTGCCGATCGCGGACACCCGATCCGACCGAGTCGGGTGAGAATTCGTCCCACGCCCGATGACCCACGGGCACCGATCAGCCACTTCGGTGGCACCGATGATGGAGGTCTTCCATGTCCCCGATGAACAACCGGCTCGACGAGATCCTGCAGCGCGTCGTCACCGACCCCGATCCGGCCGCCCGCGTGCCCGGCGTGGTCGCGACCGTGACGCGCGCCGACGGCACCGTGTACGAGGGCGCCGCGGGTGTCCGGTCGGAGGCGTCCGACGCCCCGATGACCACCGACTCGGTGTTCTGCATGTTCTCCACCACCAAGGCGGTCACCGGCACCGCGGTGCTGCAGTGCGTCCAGGAGGGCCTGCTGGACCTGGACGCACCGGCCTCCGAGTACGTGCCGGAGATCGCCGAGCTGCAGGTGATCGAGGGTTGGGCCGACGACGGCAGCCAGATCCTGCGCGCACCCGCCTCGCCCATCACCACGCGGATGCTGATGCTGCACACGGCCGGCCTGGGCTACATGTTCTTCTCCGATGTCTACTCGCGGATCCTCGCCGACACCGGCCAGCCCGACATCATCGGCGCGACCAAGGCTTCCCTGATGACTCCGCTGCTGTTCGATCCGGGCACCCAGTGGAACTACGGCACCAACATGGACTGGGCCGGTCTGGTGGTGGAGTCGATCCGCGGGCAGCGACTCGGTGACGTGATGGCCGAACGTATCTTCGCGCCCCTCGGAATGACCGACACCGCCTTCACGATGACCCCGTCGATGACCGCACAGCTCACCGACGTGCACCAGCGGTCGGCCGACGACGGCTCGCTGACCCCGACCGGAATGGTGCTCCCGCAGAACCCGGACATCCAGATGGGCGGGCACGGCCTGTACTCGACGATGCCGGACTACACCAAGTTCCTGCGCATGTGGCTGCGCGACGGCGAGGGCGAGCACGGCCGGGTGCTGAACCCGGAGACCGTCGCCGCGGCGGCGGTCAACGGGCTGGGCGACCTCAAGGTCGGCATGCTCAAGACCTCGGCCCCGTCGCTGTCGCACGACGCCGAGTTCTTCCCCGGCCTCAGCAAGTCGTGGGCCTACTCGTTCATGGTCAACGACGAACAGGCCCCCACCGGCCGCAGCGCGGGCTCCCTGGCGTGGGCCGGGCTCGGCAACCTGTACTACTGGATCGACCGCGAGGCCGACGTCGCCGGTATCTGGGGCACCCAGATCCTGCCCTTCGCCGACCCGGGCTCGGTGGGCGGCTACCTGGACTTCGAGACCGCGGTCTACGACGACCTCGACTGACTCGCACCCGGAAACGACGACGGGCCGGCACCGCAACTTTCTGCGGTGCCGGCCCGTCGCCGTCGAATCCGGTCGGACCCGACTACTCCCGTGGCGGGCGTCGGAACACTCCGCCCTTGGTGCGGGCCAGTCGGTAGTCGATCCGATCGTCGACGTAGGTGCGCACCCGCGGATCGTCGGGCAGGCTCTCGATCACTTCGTCGGTGATGTATCCGGCGGCCCTATCCAGTCGACTGAGACGGGCGTCGAGCTCGCGTTTGCGGTAGTCGTACCGCAAGCCGCGGACGATCGCGAAACACATCAGCAACAGCACGACGGAGAACGGCAGGGCCGTGGCGATGGCTGCCGACTGCAGCGCCCCCAGGCCACCGGCCACCAGCAGCGAGATCGCCACCGCACCCTCGATCACCGACCACAGCACGCGCGACCAGGTCGGCGGATTCGGGTGGCCGCCGGAGGCCAGCATGTCCACCACCAGCGAACCCGAGTCCGACGAGGTGATGAAGAACAGGGCGATGACGATAATCGCCAGCACCGAGAAGACCTGGCCGAGCGGCAGATCGGAGAGGACCTCGAACAGGGTGGCCGGGGCGTCGATACTGGCCGCCCCGTCCTCCACGAGATCGCCCGGGCCGAAGAGCTGACGGAACAGTCCGGCGCCGCCCATCACCGCGAACCAGACGAAACCGACCACGGTCGGGGCCAGCAGCACACCGGTGATGAACTGTCGCACCGTGCGCCCGCGCGAGATCCGCGCGATGAACACGCCGACGAACGGCGCCCAGGAGATCCACCAGCCCCAGTAGAAGATGGTCCACGACTTGAACCAGACCTGGCCCTCCTCGGTGTTGTAGGCGCCGACGTCGAAGCTCATCTGCAGCACGTTGCCCAGGTAGAAGCCGAGCGACTCCACCAGGTTGCGGCAGATGAACAGCGTCGGTCCCAGCACGAGCACCGTCACGAGCAGGATCCCGGACAGCGACAGGTTGATGTTGGACAGCCACTTGATGCCGGCGCCGATACCGCTGATCACCGACATCGTCGCGATGAAGGTGATCACGGTGATCAGGACGATCAGCAGCGTCGTCGACGTCGGGTCACCGACCAGTCCGATCGCATCCAGACCGGCGGCGATCTGCTGCACACCCAGTCCGAGCGAGGTGGCCACGCCGAAGACGGTGCCCAGGATGGCGAGGATGTCGATGATGTCGCCCACCCGGCCCTTGACCCGGTCGCCGAACAGCGGTTCCAGCGCCCAGCGAATGGACACCGGACGGCCGCGGCGGTGGACCGCATAGGCCAGGGCCAGGCCGATCACCGCGTAGATGGCCCACGGGTGCAGGCCCCAGTGGACGAAGGTCTGCGCCATCGACAGCCCGGCGTTCTCGGTGGGATCCTGTCCCCAGCCCGGCTTCGGGTCGACGGTCGCGTAACTCAGGGGTTCGGCGACACCGTAGAAGACCAAGCCGATGCCCATGCCCGCGGCGAACAGCATGCTGAACCAGGAGAGCGTCGAATATTCGGGCTTCTCCCCGTCGCGTCCCAGGGTGATGGTGCCCAGCCGCGAGGCGCCCAGCGCGATCGCGAAGACCACGAAGCCCGCGACCAGCAGCACGTAGTACCAGCCGAGTTCCTCGACGATCCAGTTCTGCACCTCGCCGAAGACGCGGTCGGTCCCGTCCGGGGCGATCACCGCCACGATCACGACCGCGAGCACCAGGATCAGCGACGGCCAGAAGACGGGCGGAAAGATCCGCCCCCGCACCAGCCGGACCCCCTGGCGGGCCAGTTTCGCCGTGATCTCCTCGTCGCTGTCCTGCTCCTCGATGTGGTCGCCCGCCCTGACCCGTTCGATCCTGTCGTCGGTCGTCAGCGCCTCGTGCGCCGCGGTGCTGCGTTGATGGTCGGCGTCCGCCTCCGACACCTCGTCGACGTTCGGGCCCGAGGGTTCTTCCGACGTACCGTCTGTATCTGAACTCATGATCTCGTTGCATCCTCGTCAGGGTGGTAACTGCTTCCCGCGGCCACAGTCACATCGGAGTGCAAACGACGAGTCGTGCCGCGACGGCGATTTCGCTGCTCGACTAGTCCAGGGCGTCGATCACCGCCGCACCCATGCGCGCCATGTACTCGCGGGCGTTCGGAGAGATCAAGGTCATGTTCACAAAGCCGTGGATCATCGATCCGGCGCGCTCCAGCGTCACCGGCACACCGGCCGCCCGCATGGCTTCGGCGTAGGCGATGCCCTCGTCGCGCAGCGGATCGAACCCGGCGACGACCACGTAGGCCGGCGACAGTCCGGTGAGGTCCTCGGCGCGCAGCGGTGACACGCGCGGATCCGCCACCAGGGCGGGGTCGGGCAGGTAGCGCTCGGTGTAGTAGTCCATGTCGGCGCCGGTGAGGAAGAAGCCCTCGTCGAACTCGCGACGCGAATCGGTCTCGGCCCCCATGTCGGTGACCGGGTAGATCAGCAACTGCAGCTTGGGGACCACGGCGTCGCCGCGGGTCAGCTGCGCGAGCACCGCCGCCATCGCGCCACCGGCCGAGTCGCCGGCGACCACCAGCTGCGTCGGATCGATACCCCACGTCGGCGCCTGCTCCACGGCGTAGTGCCAGGCGGCCAGCGCATCGTCGATCGCGGCCGGGAACGGATCCTCGGGCGCCAGCCGGTAGTCCACCGACAGCACGTCGACGCCGGAGGCCACCGCGAGTGCGCGCACCGCGCTGTCGTGACTGCGTCGGCTGCCCAGCGCGAAACCGCCGCCGTGGAAGTAGACGATCAGGCCGCGCGGCGTCCCGGCCTCGGCGCGGTAGCGGGTGGCCTCCATCGGGCCTGCGGGTCCGTCGAAGACCAGGTCCTCGACGACGGCGAACGGCGGGAACGACTCGGCCAACGCCGCGGCGGTCGCATCCATGTGCTTGCGCGCTTCCGGCGGCGGCGGACCGGTCATCGCCATGCCCGGGACGTTGGCGGTCGCGGCGGCCACCAGGGCCATCTCCGGCGCGAGTCGCTCGCCGGCGCTGTTGACGGGCGTCCACCGCTCCGCGAGGCCCAGCACCGACGCCGGGATCCGACCGGCGACGCGGAACAGGCCGCGCTGCACACGGTCGAAAGCGGACAGATTGACTACTGTTGCACGGCTCACAATTTTCGACCGTATCACCGTCGCCTGGAGCGACCGCCGCCAGCGCACCCGACCGGCGGGCCCTAGACTTCCGGTATGCGCCTGCCATTTCGCACCCGGGTCGCCCTCGCGGCCGCAGCCTCCGCGCGTTGGGCCTCGCGCGCCGCCGGCCGCGGCAAGGGCTCGATGATCGGCGGTTTGGTCGCCGCCAAGATCGACCCGCAGATCATGGCTCGCCTGGCCGCCGGGAAACGCACCATGCTGATCACCGGCACCAACGGCAAGTCGACCACCACCCGTATGGCCGCGGCCGCCTTGGCCGAGCTCGGCGAGGTGGCCACCCAGCCCGACGGCGCCAACATGGATGCCGGCATCATCGCCACCCTGTCCCTGGCCCGCCCGGCCCCGATCGCGGCGCTGGAAGTGGACGAGTTGCACGTGCCGCATGTCAGCGACGCCACCGATCCGCAGGTCCTGGTGCTGCTGAACCTCTCGCGCGATCAGCTCGACCGCGTCGGCGAGATCAACGCCATCGAACGTCGCCTGCGCACCGGCATGGAGCGCCACCCCGACACCCTCGTCGTCGCCAACTGCGACGACGTGCTGGTGACGTCGGCGGCCTTCGACTCGCCGTCGGTCATCTGGGTGGCTGCGGGCGCAGGCTGGGTCGGCGACTCGGTGAGTTGCCCGCGCACCGGCGAACCCGTGGTGCGGCGCGGCGACGACTGGTACTCCACCGGTGATCCCGACTTCCGTCGACCGGTCCCGCAATGGTGGTTCGACGAGAAGAACATCTACGGCCCCGACGGATTTCAGGCCCCGATGACGCTCGCGGTACCGGGCCGGGCCAATCGTGGCAACGCCACCCAGGCGGTGGCGGCGGCGGTCGCGATGGGCGCCGACCCGACCGCCGCCACCGCGGCCGTCGGCACCGTCGGCGAAGTGGCCGGCCGCTACGGCTCGGTGCAGTTGGGCGAGCACCGGGTCCGCACCCTCCTGGCAAAGAACCCGGCCGGCTGGCAGGAAGCGCTGTCGATGATCGACACCGAGGCCGATTCGCTGGTCATCGCCGTGAACGGGCAGGTGCCCGACGGCGAGGACCTGTCCTGGCTGTGGGACGTGCGGTTCGAGGCCTTCGAGACCATGAAGGTGATCGCCGCCGGCGAGCGCGCCGCCGACCTGAGCGTCCGACTGCTCTACGCCGGTGCCGAGCACGTGACGATCGACGAACCGATGAAGGCCATCGCCTCCTGCCCGCCCGGCCGGGTCGAGGTGCTCGCCAACTACACCGCCTTCCGCGACCTCGGTCTGGCCCTGGAGCGCGCCGGTGCCACCCCGCTCGCCCCGGCCGACCCCGGCGCGGCGGCCCGCACGGAAGAGGACGCCCGATGAGTGAATCCACCCTGCGAATCGGCCTGGTGCTCCCCGATGTGATGGGCACTTACGGCGACGGCGGCAACGCCCTGGTGCTCCGGCAGCGCGCCCGCATGCGGGGCATGGACGCGGAGATCGTCGAAATCACGCTCGACGACGACGTCCCCGACTCGCTGGACGTCTACACCCTCGGCGGCGCCGAGGACTTCGCACAGCGCCTGGCCACCCGCCACCTCACCGCGCACCCGGGCATGCAGCGGGCCGCGGCCGCCGGGCGACCGGTGCTGGCCATCTGCGCCGCGATCCAGGTGCTGGGCCACTGGTACGAGACCGCCGCGGGCGAACGCGTCGACGGCGTCGGGCTCTTCGATGCGACGACGGCGCCGATGGCCGAACGCGCCATCGGCGAGCTGGTCACCGCGCCGCTGATCGACGGCCTGACCCAACCGCTGACCGGTTTCGAGAACCACCGGGGCGCCACCGTGCTGGGTGCCGATGCGCGTCCCCTCGGCACCGTGCGGCAGGGCACCGGCAACGCCCGCGACGGCCGCGTCGAGGGCGTCGCCCAGGGCAGCGTCCTCGGCACGTACATGCACGGCCCGGTGTTGGCCCGCAATCCGGAGCTCGCCGATTACCTGCTCGCGCAGGCCACCGGCGCCGACCTGGCCCCGCTGGAACTGCCCGAGGTCGATCGGCTCCGCCGCGAACGCCTGTCCGCCGCACGCTGACCGCGCCGGTCTCCGGCCGACGGCCCGTCGTCAGCTCTCCTTGTCGAGCGCACCCGACCTGATCATCGTCGTGAGTTCGTCCTGCGCGGCGCCCGAGTAGATCAGGTTCACGTACGGACCGTCGCTGCCCGTGCCGCCGTAGGCTGCGAGACCCGCCGCGGCCCCGGCGGCCGTGGGGACGGGCCCGGCGTCGGTGCGCTCGATGAGCCCGCTGCGCTCCAGCGCCGCATTGACGGCACGGACGGTGACCTGCGCGCCGTCGAGCAGCAGACCCGCCTCGTTCCACTGCGCCACCAGGTCCTTCCCGATGACGTGACCGGGTTCGTCACGGGCCACCGTGCGGTAGGCGACGGTGTCGGCCGCGAACCGGCAGTCGGCACGGGTCGCATACTTGTGCACCAGCGAGAACACCGGTCCTCGATCCTTCCAGCGCGCCTCCCCGCCGAAGACGATGAACAGGTCTTTCGCACGGGAGACCGCCACATTCATCAGGGGCAGGGTGCCGTCGATGAAGGAGGCCTGCTGCGACTGGTTGCCGTACACGGACGAGAACAACACCACCGGACGTTCGGCGCCCTGGAGTCGGTGCGCGGTGCCGACGGTGATCTTCTTCTGCAGGTCCGCACCCCCGAGTTCGCCGAGTTTGCGTGTGATCAGCCGCGCCTGCGCGGCGAACGGGGTGACCACGCCGATGACCGGGACCGCCGCGTTCGCGTCGGCGTTGTAGACCGCCTCGAAGTAGTCCCCGTTGTCCACCACCCACTGGGCGATCGCCTCGGCTTCGGGTTCGTTGACGCGGCTCGAGCCCGATCGGCTGTCCTGCGAACCGGGCACCTCGCAGAACAGAAAGGGGCTGGCCGTCTTGCCCGCCAGCTTGTAGCCCTCGATCGGCCGTCGGGGCTCCAACATGCCCTTGTACAACAGGTCGTTGCAGTAGTTGATGATTGCGGGGTGGCAGCGGAAGTGCTCGGAGAGGAACAGCCCCGGGAACTGTCCACCGCCGTATGACCATCCGGTGGCATTGGCGGCAGCCGCCATCACCGAGGACGGCTCCGAGGACGTCAGCCCGGCGGCTTCCATCGCGGGCCAGTGGTCGCCGAGTCCGTGCAGACCCGCGATCTCCCGATCGGATTCGGGATCGATGCTCCACACCGGAGCCAACTGGTTCACGTCGCCGACCACGACGGCACGCTTGGCCGTGGCGAAGGCGGCCGCCCCCACCGAGGCATCCACCTGACCGGCTTCGTCGACGATCAACAGGTCGGCGCGGCCGAGATCGAACTCCGGCTTGGCGGCGCGGGTGAAGAGTCTGAAGTACTTGGGCAACTGGTAGGCCGTCATCACGAAGCACGGCGTCAACGCCGGCGCCTGCCGCCAGTACGTCTCCATCACAGACGCGGTGGTTCGGCGACGGTGGTCGGCCGGGATCAGCTCGTCACCGGCGGCGATCTTGAGCCACTGCGCCTCGTACAGGTGCACCGCCATCCAGAACTGGGTGTACCGCACACTGGTGTCGAGCAGGGCGTCGAGGTCGAGCAGGCTGGTCGACGCGGCGATCGTCGCGGCGGAGTCGTCGTCGACGCTCCCGAACCGCCGGAGCCAGTCGAGCGCGTGGACGGTCGCCGCCGACGGCGCCATGGCGGCGGCCTCCCGGTGGCGAGCCTGGGTCTGCTGGTCGGCCAGGCGGTCGATCTCGGTCGTCCACCGTTGCACGTGAAACCGATAGAAATCGACGTAGCCGCGCAGGGTCGGCTGCCGCCGGGAGGGCTCGGCCGGGTCGTGATGCGCCTCGATCACGAACAGGTCATCCGCGGGTGTCCGGCCCGGCCGCGCGGCCGCCTCCTGCTCCCGCGCCGCCCAGAAGTCCAGGCGGGCCTGACACCGCTCCCGCTCACGCGCGCAGGAGCGGATCTGCTGTTCGATGTCGTCGCTGTGGCGGCGGCCGAGGGCGCGCTCGGCCGCGGCCTTTTCGGTGATCAGGATCCGACGGCACTCGTCGACCTTGGCCAGAGCCTTGGTCAGACCGGCGATCGCCGCATCCACGCTGTCGGCTCCGGCCACCACGCCTCCGGTAGCGACCGCATAGGCGCCGAGGCTCTTCAGAAAGAAGCCGGTGGCTGCGGCCACGTAGTCGGGGTCGGAATAGGCCGTGTACACGCCGCCTTTCCGAGTGTCTTCGACGAGATAGCCCGCTGCGCGCGCCTGTTGCGCCTTGCCCTGCGAGGGGCAGTAGGCGGCCAGTCCGGAGAGCGGGGTGTCGAACTTCTGCTCCTCGTCGACGGTGGGCAGCCACCGGTGATCGAGGGGACCCGGTTCGTCCTTGGTCACCGAACCGAACGAGTCGATGATGTTGGTGACGGCCTGGTTGTTGGTCGAGGTGCCGACGATGAGCGGTGCGGGCCGCCCCTCGAGCGCATGCGTGACGATGGTGCTCGCCACGATCGACTGCAGCATGGTGGTCTTCCCGGTCCCCGGCGGCCCGCTGACCGCGGTGACCGCAGAGTCCGGCGACTGCCGATCGGCGAGGAACGCGTGCACCGCGCGACGCTGCGAGGGGGTGAGCGCGAAACCGTCGCTCATGCTTCCGCACGACGCCAGCGCATGGGTCGCCAGCCGTTCCAGGTCGTCGTCGATGATGTCCGAGTCCCGTCGCCCGCGGGGCGCGAGCGAGAGCAGTTGCTCGTACGCGGGCACCTCCGCGGGTCGGTCCGCCACAAACGCGTAGAGGTCCAGGATCGCGCCGTTGGCGGTGATCACCTTCTCGGTGGAGATGAAGCAGGCGTGCCGGATCACTTCCCCGTCGCGCTGGGCCGCCGCCGTATCCAGCTCCCGGTCGCTGACCGCCGCGAACATCTTCAGCACGGCGTCGACGGCGTCGGTCCACGACTCGATCTGGGAGACGGCTTCCGGCCACTTCTTTCTGCGGTACTTCCAGAAGTCGGCGAGTGCACCGACCGTGAGATCGGGCGCGTCGATCGAGGGCGTGGACAAGCGACTCGCCGGAATCCACGGCGCGGCCGACGCCAGATCGGCGCTGAGCGTCCCGTCGGGCTGCAGCACCGCGGGCAGCAGAAGCAGGCCCGACTTCTGCCGCTGGCCCGCCAGCGTGACCAGGGAGATCACCAGATCGATCGGCGACGCCCGGGGGCCGGGAGCAGCGGGCGACTTCGCATCGCCCTGCCGCCGAGACCGCCCGCCGGGTTTCGCCTCGACCTTCTGGGCGAAGAGCGTGGCGACGGCTTCCGCCGAGAGAGCGCCGGATCGGACTTCCTCCAGCGGCACCTCGACGAATCGTGCCGCCGAACTGAATCCGTAATCCTGCAGATTCGACCGTTCCTGAATGTCGGAAAGGTAGTCGGTGAGCGCACGCACCGTCGGATCCACCCCCGCGGCCTTCGTCGCCGCAGCCTTCACCGCGGTCGCCGAGCCCTGCTCCGTAGCCATTGCTTCTCCCCCATTCACAACTCCCGGCAGACTACGCTGCCGGGCCGACTCGGGACGGCGAACCGCACACGGCCGTCCCGAGCCGATCCCCTCAGGCTGGGCGGGATTCGGGACCGCCGTGCGGAATCTTCAGGCATTCCAAGGCGACCCGGATGTACTCCTCATGGTTGGCACGATCATCGGCATACGCCAGGATTCCCTGGTCGTAGACCCCGCAACCCTCGAACAGGTACACCTGCACTTGCGGATCGCCGTCGCAGACGCTGACGATGTCCTCGCGATACGGGTATCGGGAGTTCTCCCCGAAGTGGAACTCCACCGGATAGTGCTGCGACAGGAACTCGACGAAGTTCTCGAAGCCCTCATCGTCGTCGCCGCCCACGTGCGCCACCATCCGACCATCGGCGTAGAGCTCACCGTGGTAGGTGTCCTCGGTCTCGTCGTAATCGCCGGTGTGGTGGTCGTGCCATCCGGGGGTGAAACTCCCCCAACTGACGTAGGTCACATCCATGGTCTCTCCTGCTGCTAGGTGGGTCATATCGTCATCGGTCATCGGTCGTCGGTTCAGGCCGGTTCCTCACCGGTCATCACCACCTTGCCCGCGGCCTGATCCCATCGGAACTCGGCCGTGGTCTGACCCGTGGCCCCGGCGGTGCTTTCGCCCGGCCGCCGCCAGCGCCAGGTGACCCGGATCGTCGAATCGTCGATCCGAGTGACCGTCGGCGCGAATCCGTGGGCGCGGGCGGTGGCGGTGCCGATGTACTGGCCCTGGTGGAAGAGCATGATCTGGTACGGCGACGACGCCGTTCCCCCTTCGATGGGCAGCACGATCCATGACAGTGCCGCGCACGGGTCGTAGTCCTCGACACTCGCGTACTCGGTGCTCCACGCCCAACCCCGGAACTCCGGCACCTTGCCGACGTTCGCGGCCACCGCCTGCGCGCCGGTCATCGACGCGCACGTCTTCTGGCCTGCGGGCTTGCCGGGCTTGGCCGTGAACAGTTCGGTGCGCTCGCGCGCCATGAAGGCCCCCGCGCCGGATTCACTGTCCCAGCAGGTCAGGCCCACCTCGGCCGAGTGACAGACGTAGGGGCCGTAGTACACGGTCTGCCCGTACCCCACCACCTGCGGCTTCAGCCGATCGCTGCCGCCGAAGGCCCGGTCGGCCCAGGGCGGCACGTCGCTGCCGTGGTAGGACATGTCCGCCACGCCGCCCTTGATCGTGAGGGTGTCGATGGCGCCGCCGTTGCGGTCGACCCCATACGGCTTGTCGGTGTTGTAGCTGGCCACCCGGCACTGCAGCCCCTGCGCGTCGATCCCGCATCCGATGTTTCCCGAGGGCACCTTGAACACGGCGATCGGCGAGCCGTACGGAGGCTTCTTCACCGTGCTGATCGGGGAGGCATCCGCCGGTATCGGCCCGCCCGCATAGGCCGGCGCACCGGGCACCGGCCCGGCGGCGGGGGCCTCGCTCTTGTTCTCGGGGGATGCCGCCGGCGACGAGCCCGCAGCCGGGTCGGCGGACACCGCGGACGTCGGCGCGGCGGTGGTCGCGTCACCGTCCCGCGCGTCGCTGACCACCACCACGGTGACCAGCGCGACGATGACGGCCAGTACGCCGGCGATCGCCGCCAGCCCCTTGGCGCTCAGGAGCGCTGCCCACTTCACCGTGCATCACCGCTTACGAGATCGAGGCGGACGGATCCGCGGAGAGGGCCTGCGTGCGGGTGTCCGCTTCGGCAGAACCGGTGAGAGAGCCAGTCGGTCATGGCGCTAAACCTACGAAGATCCCGAATATCCGCAAGTCGTTGCGGGAGAAAACCGGGAAGAGCGGCCGGCGCGAGCGCGACGCGCATCGCCGCGAATGTTCAGCCGCGATAATTGTTATCACACCCGGAAAAATCGGACTATGAGATGGCTCACACATCGTCGCCGACGTCAGGATTTCGCGGTCAGCTCGTCAGGAGTTCGCAGCGGTTGCGGGTGCCGTCGACGGCGAACCAGCCCTCTTCGAATCGCTGCCACGCGGCGAGCAGCGGACGCTGATCCTCGCCGTCGCGCGCCACCGCGCGGGTCAGCCGTGCGGCACTGTCGGGTCCGTCGAGCCAGAACCCGCGAGCGAGCCGCTCGGCGATCGCCGAGCGCGCGGAGGTGACGCCCTCCAGGATCAGCAGCGGCGCCCAGCGGAGCAGTTCCACGGGTCCGAGGCGGGGTACACCGTCGATCCAGACCCGCGGACGGTAAGCGAGGTCGTGGCCGCGGTGAAACGGAGCCAGCACGTCGCGCTCCAATTCCGGCCACCAAGCCGCCGGGTCGTCCCACGTGGCGTAGTCGTCGGTGCGGATCAGGACCGCCGAGCGGCCGCGCCGCGCGAGCCCGGTGACCAGCGCGTCGGCGAAGGTGCTCTTGCCCGCGCCGGACGGCCCGTCGATCGCGACGATGCCACTGCCCAGCTCGCCGCTGTCCGCGATCCGCTGCGCGGTCGCGAGCAGATCCGGTTCCACCGAGCACGACAGCGTGCTGTCAGACATCGGTGCGACTCTTCGACACACCGATCACGCTAGCCGAATCCTCACGCCAGGATGCGACGACCCGACAGTGCCCGGCCGAGAGTGAGTTCGTCGGCGAACTCGAGGTCGCTGCCCATCGGCAGACCGGAGGCCAGGCGGGTCATCGAGAGACCCGGGAAGTCCTTGAGCATGCGCAGCAGGTAGGTCGCGGTCGCCTCCCCCTCGGTGTTCGGGTCGGTGGCGATGATGATCTCGCTGACGTCCACGCCGTCGGGCTGATTGGCCAGGCGCTGCAGCAGCTCCCGGATCCGCAGCTGGTCGGGACCGATGCCCGACAACGGGTCCAACGCACCGCCCAGCACGTGGTAGCGACCGTCGAACTCCTTGGTGCGCTCGATCGCGTAGATGTCCTTCGGTTCCTCGACCACGCAGATCTTGGTCGCGTCACGTCGCGCATCGCTGCAGATACGGCAGAGGCGCGCGGCGGCGATGTTGCCGCACTCCTCGCAGAACGCGACATTGTCGCGCACCTCGCCGAGGGCGGCGACCAGCCGGTCGATCTCGCTCTTGTCCCCGGCCAGCAGGGCGAAGGCGATGCGCTGGGCACCCTTCGGACCCAGCCCGGGCAGCTTGGCCAGCTGGTCGATCAGTACCTGGATCGGCCCCTCGTACATCAGGCCCCTTCAGCAGTGGTGGTTCAGCCCAGTCCGGGCATGCCCCCGGCCAACGGGCCGAGCTTCTGCGCGGACAACGCTTCGCGCTTGGTCACGAGTTCGGCGAGCGCGCCGAGCAGCAGGTCTTGCAGGGTCTCGATGTCCTCCGGGTCGACCACCTCGGGCGAGATGGTCACGCCGGTCACGTCGCCGGTGCCGTTACCGGTCACGGTGACCAGGCCGTTGCCCGCCTGTCCGGTGAGCTCCGCGGCCGCGATCTCCTGCTGCGCGGCCAACAGCTTGGCCTGCATCTCCTGGGCCTGAGCCAGCAGGCCGGCCATCGGGTTGTCGCCGCCGCCACCGAGGAGGGCGCTGGGATCGAATGCGTCAGTCACGACCTCCAGCGTAGTCGCTGCCACCGACGGCAGCGGCCCGCCACCCGGCCGGGTGCGTCTCACCCGAGGTCGATGAGGCCGTCGCTGGTCCGCGGGACGGCTGCGTCGTCCCCGAAATCGAAGGTCGGCGCGGCGAAACCGCCGGACAGGGCGCTCGTCTTCGCCGCCGCCAGTGCTTCCCGACGATCGGCCAGGTCGTCCAGCGCGGCGACGATCAGGTCCTGCAGTCGGCCCAGGTCGTCGCGGTCCAGCGCGGGATCGATGCGCACCGCCGACACGCGCCCCACCCCGTCGCCGGTCACCGCGACCTCCCCGCCCGGGCTGCTGCCCGACAGCTCGGCGGCCATGATCTCCTCCTGCATGGCGAGGAGGCGGTGCTGCAGCTGCTGCGGGTCGAAGGATTCGGTCATGCGCCCAGGCTAGCCAGGCCGCTCACGCCAGCAGTCGGGCGACCTGCTCGGCGATCTCGTCCACGGTCTGCCCGCCGGCCGGCGCCACCTCGAAAGACAGCACCTCGTCGGCGAACAGCGCGGTGGCACGGCGGTTGAGGGCGAACTCGAAGCGGTCGGCCACGCGCCGCCACTGCAGCACGCCCCCGTAGACCGGCGCGCTGGCCCCGGTGGTGACACAGTGTTCGTCGGCCCGCGGCCCCCCGGGCAGGTCCCGCTGAATCTGGAAGCAGGCATCGGATTCGGGGTCGAGGAAGACCACCGCCTCACACCCCAGGTCCGGATGGTGCTCGTAGGACGCGATGATCGCCATGCCCGCAAGCGTAGCGGCGCACGCGTCCGCCGCCGCAACATCGGTTTCCGGTCCCACCGTCGGTCCGGGTTCACGCCCGCCGTCTAGATCGACGGGGCGAACCGAAACCCGGGGCGGGAACCGAAAGCGATGGTGCCGGTCAGCGTCGGTCGGAGACGAAGTGGCGCTCGACCCCGGTGATCGGGTCGACGAAGCGCAGCGACGACGCGATCAGGTGCAGCGGCCGGGAGAAGTCGCCGCGCTCGGGCGCCGACGCCAGTTCCGGGTCGACGGTCGGGTACAGCGGATCCCCGAGGATCGGCACGCCCAGGCCCGCCATGTGCAGCCGCAGCTGGTGGGTGCGGCCGGTGTGCGGGATCAGCCGGTACTCCCCCAGCCCGTCGTCTCGGACCCCGAGCAGGCTGATGTCGCTGATCGCGTTGACCGGGCCGTCGACGACGAGGGCACGCAGATCACCGGAGGTCTTCTCGATCCGGTTGGCGATGTGGACCGGGTCCGCGAGCCGCTCGGCGACCGGGGCGATCGCGCGATACTCCTTGTGCACCAAGCGATCCGCGAACAGCGACTGATACGCCGCGCGTTCGCTGGGCTTGCGCGTGAACAGCAGGACGCCGGCGGTCAGCCGGTCGAGTCGGTGCGCGGGCGCCAGGGCGTCCTCGTCGAGCAGCCGACGCAGACGCACCAGCGCCGTCTGTGTCACGTGCTGCCCGCGCGGCATGGTCGCCAGGAAGTGCGGCTTGTCCACCACCACCAGGGAGTCGTCCCGGTGCAGGATCCTCAGTTCGAAAGGCACGTCGAACTCGTCGGGCAGCCCCCGATAGAGGTAGACCGGCGTCGGCCGCACCACCGGGCCGTCCAGGTCCACGGGCGCCCCGTCGAGGTCGACGACCTCACCGGCGGCGTGCTGCGCGGCCAACGCGTCACCGGTCAGGCCGGCCAGCGGGGGCGCGGCCAGCAGCGCCTCGGCGACGGTCGGCACCCGGCCGTCCCACAGGTCCGGCCGCAGCACCACCCGCGTGGCGTCCACCCCGTGCCGCGGCGGCAACGGTTTGGTGCGACGCCGGCCCCGCCTGCTCAGAGAATCAGCTTTCCAGGCGGCGCTTGACGTTGCCCAGCAGCTCGTCCTGGATGCGAGCCAGACCCTTGGGCGCGAAGGTGCGCTCGAAGAAGCCCCCGATGCCGCCGGCGCCCTTCCAGCTGGTGGTGGTCTCCAGCCGGGTGCCGCTGCCCGCCGGACGGACACGGTAGACGGTGACCAGCGTCGAGTTGCGGTCGGTCTCGATGACCGAGTCGGCACCGACGGTGATGTCGGCCAGCACGTCGCGCGAACGATTCTCGGTGGCCTGCAGAATCCAGTGCACCACCGTGCCGGCGCCGGTCCCGCCCGACTCCACGCGGTAGTCGCGGTAATTCGCGGGGAGGACCTCCGGCCGCACCGTCTGGTAGTCGGACAGCGCGGCGAGCACCTGCTCCGAGGTGGCGGCGATGTCGATCGAAGAGGTGGCAGAAACCTGACCCACGGCAGCAGACTCCTTGTGTCGCTTGGAAAATAGCGGTATCGCTAGAACCGGCCCGCAAACACCGGGCCGACTCCAGCGTACCGAGCCTCGCGCTACGGTGGAGGGGTGACTACTGCGCGACGAGAGTACGGCACCGCAGCATTCCGCCGGGGGGTGGATCGCCTACTGACCAGCTATCGAGCGATTCCGCCGGGTGCCGACGTCCGGCTGGCGAAGAAGACGTCGAATCTGTTCCGCAAGCGCGCCGACAACCCGGCGCCCGGACTGGACGTCTCGGAGCTGGCGAGCGTGATCTCGGTGGACCCGGTCGCCCGCACCGCACAGGTCGCCGGGATGACCACCTACGAGGATCTGGTCGCCGCGACCCTGCCGTACGGGCTGGCCCCGAAGGTGGTCCCGCAGCTGAAGACCATCACTCTCGGCGGCGCCGTGACCGGCCTGGGCATCGAGAGCACGTCGTTCCGCAACGGCCTCCCGCACGAGTCCGTTCGGGAGATGGAAATCCTCACCGCCACAGGCGATCTGGTGATCGCACGGCCCGACAACGAACACGCCGATCTCTTCTACGGCTTCCCCAACTCGTACGGCACGCTCGGCTACTCCGTGCGCCTGGAGATCGAGCTGGAGGCGGTGCCGCCGTTCGTGGAACTGCGGCACGTCCGGTTCCGGTCGATCGAAGACCTGCAGGCCGAGATGATCGCCATCGTCGACTCCCACGAGTACCGCGGCGAACGCGTCGACTACCTCGACGGCGTGGTCTTCACCCGCGACGAGTGCTACCTGGTGCTCGGCCGGCAGACCGACGAGCCCGGCCCGGTGAGCGACTACACCGACGCCGACATCTTCTACCGCTCCATCCAGCACGACGACGTCGACGAACCGACCCGCGATCGCCTCACGATCGGCGACTACCTGTGGCGCTGGGACACCGACTGGTTCTGGTGCTCGCGGGCGTTCGGTGCCCAGAATCCGCGTATCCGCCGGTTCTGGCCGAAGCGCTACTTGCGGTCGAGCTTCTACTGGAAGCTCATCGGCTACGACCACCGATGGAACATCGGCGACAAGCTCAACGCGCGCAAGGGCCAGCCGCCCAGCGAGCGCGTGGTGCAGGACATCGAAGTACCCATCGAACGCACCGCCGACTTCATCAACTGGTTCCTCGACGAGATCCCGATCGAACCGATCTGGCTCTGCCCGCTGAAATTGTCGTTCGACGACGAGGGCCCGGCGCGCGAGACCGTTCCCGACCCCGGTCAGCCGTGGACGCTGTACCCGCTCAAGTGCGGCCACGCCTACACCAACGTCGGGTTCTGGTCGGGCGTGCCGGTGACCCCCGGGCAGCCCGGGCACGCCAACCGCCGGATCGAACGCAAGGTCAGCGAACTCGGCGGCCACAAGTCCCTCTACTCCGAATCGTTCTATCCGGAGGAGGAATTCGATGCACTGTATGGATCGGTCGGCTATCGGACGCTCAAGGGCAAGTATGACCCGCGCGGACGACTGCTGACCCTTTACGAGAAGGCGGTCAAGCGCGCATGAATCTGGCGGAGATCTTCTCCACGCTGATGGGCAAGGAACTGGCCATCCGGTTCACGGCCTACGACGGCTCCAGCGCAGGTCCCGAAGACGCCGAGTTCGGTCTCGACCTGCTGACCCCGCGGGGCACCACGTACCTGGTGACCGCCCCCGGCGACCTCGGCCTGGCCCGGGCCTATGTGTCCGGCGATCTGGCGTTGGTCGGCGGCCACCCCGGCGACCCGTACGGTGCGCTGCAGGCCCTGGCCGGCGACCTGAAGTTCACCAAGCCCAGTCCCCTCGTGCTGGCCAGCGTGGCCAAGTCGTTGGGGCTCGAGCACTTCAAGCTGATCCCGCCGCCGCCGCAGGAGGCACTGCCCCGCTGGCGCCGCTTCGCCGAAGGCTTGCGGCACAGTCGCGAGCGCGACGCCGAGGCCATCGGCTACCACTACGACGTCTCCAACGAGTTCTACGAGATGGTGCTCGGGCCGGCGATGACGTACACCTGCGCCGTCTACCCGGACCGCGACGCCACCCTGGAGGAGGCGCAGGAGAACAAGTACCGGCTGGTCTTCGAGAAGCTGGCGCTCAAGCCCGGCGATCGCCTCCTCGACATCGGCTGCGGCTGGGGCGGAATGGTGCGGTATGCCGCGCGACGGGGCGTGCATACCCTCGGTGTCACGCTGTCGGCCGAGCAGGCCGCCTGGGCGCAGCAGAGCATCGTCGACCAGGGCCTCGGCGAGTTCGCCGAGGTGCGGCACAGCGACTACCGCGACGTGGCCGAGTCCGGCTTCGACGCCGTGAGCTCGATCGGCCTGACCGAGCACATCGGCGTGGCCAACTACCCGTCGTACTTCGGTTTCATGCGGGACAAGCTCCGGCCCGGCGGACTGCTGCTGAACCACTGCATCACGCGCCCGGACAACAGTTCTCGCAACAAGGCAGGGCCGTTCATCGACCGCTACGTGTTCCCCGACGGGGAACTGACCGGTGTGGGCACCATCATCAGCAAGGCCCAGGACATCGGCGGGCTCGAGGTGCTGCACGAGGAGAACTTCCGCGAGCACTACGCCATGACGCTGCGCGACTGGAACGCGAACCTGGTGGAGAACTGGGATGCGGCGGTCGCCGAGGTTGGCGAGGCCACCGCCCGCCAGTGGGGCCTGTACATGGCCGGCTGCCGGATCGGCTTCGAGCGCAGCCTGGTGGAACTGCACCATGTGCTGGCGGTCAAGACCGAGTCCGACAAGCGGCCGAACACTCCGCTGCGCCCCTGGTGGACGCCCTAGCGGCTCCGGCTGGTCAGCGACCGTCGTCGAGCGGGTGTGCGCCCAGCTCTGACTTCAGCAGTTCCAGGGCCACCTGATCGGGGTCCAGCCGCTCGTCGGGCGCGCTGTGCCGGGCGTGCGCGACCATCTCGTCGCGTTCGGCATCGGTGAGTTCCTCGTCGGGTACCGGCTGGGCCGGTCGCGGTTCCTCGGGCTCGGGCGGCGCCTCCGGCGGCGGCGGACCGTCGTGTCCGGACCCGCCGCGACCGCCGCCCTGGTCGGGCTGGCTGGGGCGGGTGAAGGTGGGACGCTTCGGGGCCGGCTGCTGCGCCGTTCGCGACGCGGCCGGGCTCATCGGGGCCGGGCCGGTCGCATGGATCACCTGCACCGACCAGGTGCCGCCGAAGAGTTCGGCGAAGATCTCCCCGAACATCTGCAGGCGCGCCGGATCGGACAGTCGACCCACCAGCGGCGGGTTGTTGTGGCCCAGCACCACGGTGCCGTCGCCCACGGCCTGGACCGTCGCCGCCGACAACATCGGCTCGAGCACCTTGCCGGCAGGCCGCTGGCGGATCGCCGCGCGGATGTCGTTCCAGCGCGCCGACACCGACTCCACCGTCAGTGCCGCGGCGGGCTCGGGTGCGGGCTCCGGCTCGGGTGCGGGAGCAGGCGCGGACGGCGGCACCACCGCGCGCTGCGCCGCGGGAGGTCGAGACAGGACCACACCCTCCGGCGGCGCGTCGTAGTCCGGTTCCTCCGGGGGCGGGACGTCGTCGTACGGGTCGGCCGAGGCGTACGGCTCCGGCTCGACGGGCGGGGCGGGCGCCGGCGGCGTCTCCGCCGCCGGGGCCATGGCGGGCGGCTGCGGCCGGACCGGTTCCTCGCGTGGCGGCGTCGCCACGATCGGCTGCTCGGCGACCTCTGGCTCGGTGATCGGGGGCTCGGTGATCTCGGGCTCAGCGATCTGCGGCTCGACGATCTCGGGCTCGACATTCGCCGCGTCCACGATCTCGGGCTCGACGATCGCCGCTTCCACGATCTCCGGCGGGGCGGCCACCGGCTCGGCGAGCACCGGTGCGGGGGTCACCGGCTCGGCGATCTCCGCTTCGGTGATCTGGGGCCCAGCGGGGGCGGGCTCAGCCACCGCAGGTACCGGCGCGTCAGGCGCCACCTCAGCAACCGGCGCAGTGCTCGCCACTTCCGGCGACGGTGCCGCAGGTGCCGGCTGATCGGCCGGCGCAGCAGGTGCCACCGGATCATGCGGAGCAGCAGTCGGCGCTGGAGCCGCCGGGACCGGTGAGACAACCTCGTGGCTCGGCGCAACGGGCGCCCCTTCCGCTGGGGCGACAGGCGTGGCCGCGGCGTCGTCCTGGGCACGACGCTGCGACGGCCGGACGAAGCGCGACGGCGGCTCGTCCACCGGCGGCGCCGACGGGGCGACGGGGGCTGCGCCACCGCTCACCGCGGCGGGAGCGGCTGCCGGGGTGCCGGCGGCCGCGGGCCTTCGTTCCAGGGTCTCCAACCGCTGCAGCAGCGACGCCTCGTCGGCGCTGGCCGCGGGCAGCAGCAGGCGCGCGCACATCACTTCCAGCAGCAGCCGCGGCGACGTGGTGCCGCGCATCTCGCCGAGCGCCGCGTGCGCCACCTCGGCGTACCGGGTGAGGGTCGCCAGTCCGAGGAACTCGATCACCGAACGCATTCGCGTCACCTGATCGGCGGGCGCCTCCACCAGGCCGCGTTCGGCCGCATCGGGCACCGCCTGGAGCAACAGCAGGTCGCGGAAGCGGTCGAGCAGGTCGATGGCGAACCGTCGCGGGTCGTGGCCTGCGTTCACCACGCGCTCGACCACCCCGAACAACGCCGAGCCGTCGCCGGCGGCGAGCGCGTCGACGGCACCGTCGATCAGGGCCACGTCGGTCACGCCGAGCAGGCTGAGGGCCCGGTCGTAGGTGACGCCTTCCGGACCCGCACCGGCGAGCAGCTGATCCAGCACCGAGAGCGAGTCACGCGGGGAGCCGCCGCCGGCCCGGATCACCAGCGGGAACACCTCGGGTGCCACCACCGCGCCCTCCCGCGAGCAGATGCTCTCCAGCAGGCCGCGCATCACCGGCGGCGCGAGCAGCCGGAACGGGTAGTGGTGGGTGCGCGAGCGGATGGTGGTGAGCACCTTCTCCGGCTCGGTGGTCGCGAAGATGAAGATGAGGTGCTCGGGCGGCTCTTCGACGATCTTCAGCAGCGCGTTGAAACCGGCCGGCGAGACCATGTGGGCCTCGTCGATGATGAAGACGCGGTAGCGCGACTCCGCCGGCGCGTAGAAGGCGCGGTCGCGCAGTTCGCGGGTGTCGTCGACGCCGCCGTGACTGGCCGCGTCGAGCTCGACGACGTCGAGATTGCCGGGACCGCCCGGGCCGAGCGCCACACAGGAGCCGCACGTCCCGCACGGCGTGGAGGTGGGGCCCTGCTCGCAGTTGAGGCTGCGCGCCAGGATTCGCGCGGACGACGTCTTGCCGCAGCCGCGGGGCCCGGAGAACAGGTACGCGTGGTTGATCCGGCCGCTGTCGAGTGCACGACTCAACGGGTCGGTGACGTGCTCCTGGCCGACGACCTCGGCGAATGTCGCGGGTCGGTAGGTGCGATAGAGAGCCACGCGAGCAACCCTACCGGCGACCGGTGACAGCGTCTGCGGGCGGCGTCGATCGGCCCACCCCGAAGCCGTAGACCACGATCACGGCGACCGCCGTGACCACCAGGATCACGTTGTACGGCTGGACGGTGAAGAACCGATACCAGTGCCCGACGCCCTTGAAGAACATGCCGGTCAGGTAGGCCTCGTCGACCGCGCGGTTGACGTACCAGATCGGGTGCGCGAGATGGTGCCGCCAGGCCACCGAGATCGCGAAGCCGCCGATCATGGCCGCTCCCACCAGGCCGCGCCCCAGCACGCTCGGCAGGGTCAACACCAGGTGGATCGCCACGATCAGCAGGGGCAGCAGCCAGACCCAATGGTGTCCCCACGAGACGGGCGAGACCGCGCACGAGGTCATGCCGACCAGGGACAGGGCCAGCAGCTCGGAGCCGTGACGGTGGGCCAGCACGGCCGCGCCGAGCCCGAGCAGCGCCACCACCGCCGACAACGCCAGCCAGGCGAGTGTGCTCGGATGGTCGGTGTGCCCCAGATTGGCCAGGGCACCGCGAATGGACTGATTCCCTGCGGTCTGCGGGGAGGCCACCCGATCGGAGTCGAACAGCGTGTCGGTCCAGTAGTCCCACGACGCCCGCGGCATGATCGCGAAACCGACGGCGATGGTGGCCGCGAACGCGCCGACGAGCGTGGCCGAGGCCCGCCACTGCCGGATCGCCAACAGGTACACCGCGAACAGCAGGGGCGTGAGTTTGATCCCCGCCGCCAGACCGGTCGCGGCCCCGCGCAGCCTGGAGTCCTCCCCGCGCAACAGATCCCACAGGATCGCCAACATCAGGAAGACGTTGATCTGCCCGAACCAGATGGTGGTGCGGATCGGTTCCAGCAGCAGGGAGATCACGACGAGGAACACCGCGATCAGGTGCAGTCGCCACGTCGCCCGATGACCGAGGCTCCTAAAGCCGAGGACGATGACGCCGTAGAGGGCCACGAGCACGCCGGCGCTCCACAGCACGTGTGCCAGGCCCGTCGACAGCAGCGCCATCGGGATGAAGAAGGGGATGGAGATGGGCGCGTAGGTGAAGTCCATCTGGCCGAGCAGTTTGACCCGGTAGAGGTCGTCGCCGTCGAGGACGGCCTGGGCCCCGGCCCGATAGACGTCGAGGTCGAATTGGTAGTCGAACAGGCCCCAGTGCGGCTGAGTGAGCGGGATGATCGCGTGCTGCGCCCACATCGCCAGCGCGGCGAGCACACCGAAGACGACGAGCAGCGGCGTCGAGCGTTCCAGTTTCACTCCGCCACCCGATCAGAAACGATCGAGCAGCTTCTCGGTTGCCGCCAGCAGCGCGCAGGTCGCCACACCGTCCATCGCAGTGGCCAATTCGTCGATCGGCGGGAAGGTCGGGGCGAGCCGAATGTTCCGGTCGTCGGGGTCGTTCTTGTACGGGAACGTGGCACCGGCCGCGGTCAGCGCGATCCCGGCCTGCTTGGCGAGCGCGACGGTGCGCGCCGCGGTGCCGTCGATGACGTCCAGGCTGATGAAGTAGCCGCCCTCGGGATCGGTCCAGTGGGCGATCTTGGACTCGGCCAGACGATCTTCCAGGATCTGCAGGACCAGCTCGAACTTGGGCGCGATCAGCGCGCGATGGCGGGCCATCTGGGCGCGGACACCGTCGGCGTCGCCGAAGAACTGCAGGTGACGCAGCTGGTTGAGCTTGTCCGGACCGATCGTGGCGATGTTCGCGTGGCCGGTGTACCAGTCCAGGTTCTCCTTGGACGAACCGAAGAAGGCCACGCCGCCGCCGGCGAAGGTGATCTTGCTGGTGGAGCCGAAGACGTACACGCGATTGCGGTTGCCTGCCTCGGCGGCCAGGTCGAGGATCGGCAGCGGCGTCGGCGCCTCGTCGAGGAGGGTGTGCACCGCGTAGGCGTTGTCCCAGTAGATCCGGAAGTCGGGGGCGGCGGCCGGCAGCGCGACCAGGCCGCGGGCCACGTCTTCGCTCACCGAGTACCCGGTCGGGTTGGAGTAGGTGGGGACCACCCACATGCCCTTGATCGACGGGTCGGCGGCGACGAGTTCGGCGCAAGCGGCCGCGTCGGGTCCGTCCGGGTTCATCGGGACGTTGATCATCTCGATGCCGTACTGCTCGGTGATCGCGAAGTGACGGTCGTAGCCGGGCACCGGGCAGAGGAACTTGATCGGGCCGTCGTGCTGCGACCAGGGCCGCTCCGAGTCCGGGGTGCCGCGCAGCAGGGCGAAGACGGTGAGGTCGTGCATGATCTGCAGGCTCGCGTTGTTCTGCGCGACGATGCGGTCGGGTCCGGTGCCGAGCAGTTCGCCGAAGATCGCACGCAGGTCGGGCAGTCCGGCGACGCCACCGTAGTTGCGGCAGTCGGTGCCGTCGGGGCTGGTGTGATTGCCGACACCCGGCAGAGCGAGGAGCCCTTCGGAGAGGTCCAGCTGATCCGGCGCGGGCTTGCCGCGCGTCAGGTTCAGCGACAGGCCGGCGTCGCACAGTGCGTCGTAGCGCTTGCGCAGGTCGGCCTGGGTATCGCGAAGCTGGTCAGCCGTCATCGAGTGGAAATTCAACGCCGGAACCCTTCAAAAAACCCAGGCAGAGTATGTGTCCAAAGATAAGCGGACCCCGCGCACCCGAGAGAGCCCGTTGACCCTTGCTGCCTTCCGGCCCTGGGGGAGTTCACAGGATGCACGCCGCGCGGGATCCGTGGACCAGTGTAGCGGGCCCTGTTTTGAGTTAACACCCGGCCACCCGTTACGATCATCACCGCTGGAGGATTCGCCTAGTGGCCTATGGCGCTCGCCTGGAACGCGGGTTGGGTTAATAGCCCTCAGGGGTTCGAATCCCCTATCCTCCGCCATTGGCTGTGGCCCCCACCTGAGGAACGAAGGTGGGGCCACAGCCATATCTGGCCGAAAACAGAGCGGATTCGGGAGAAGCGAAGCGACGGCTCCCCTATCCTCGCCCGACCCCTTCCCGCCCTCCCGACCCTGCCCGCCGTGTCGCGACTCGTACCTCGTGTCGCCGAGGCTGCAGCCCGTCGACACGAAGGATGGGTCGCGACACGCGAAATCCCAGGTAGGGGGGGTTGGGCGGGTATGGGGGGCGGGGATGCGGGGGGTTAGATCAGGCGCTTACGCAGGTTGGTCTCGGCGAGGTCGACGAGCTCGTCGCCGCGGCCGGACAGCACGGTCCGCAGGGCGTACAGCGCGAACCCCTTGGCCTGCGCCGCCGAGATGGTGGGCGGGATCGACAGCTCCTGGCGCGCGGTGGTCACGTCGAGCAGCGCCGGTCCCTCGTGGGCCAGGAAGTCGTCGATCGCCGACGGCAGGTCGGCGGACTCGGTGACACGCCGACCCCAGATCCCGACGGACTCGGCCAGCGCCGCGAAGTCCGGGTTGGTGAGGTCGGTGCCGAAGTTGACGATGCCGGCGGCCTTCATCTCGAGTTCGACGAAGTTCAGGGAACTGTTGTCGAAGACCACCACCTTCACCGGCAGACGGTTCTGCACCAGCGTCAGCAGCTCGCCGAGCATCATCGCCAAGCCGCCGTCACCGGCCAGCGCGACGACCTGCCGCTGCGGTGCCGCGGCGGCGATGCCGATGCTCTGGGTGAGCGCGTTGGCCATGGACCCGTGGTTGAAGGAGCCGATCAGCCTGCGGCGACCGTTCATCTTCAGGTAGCGGGCCGCCCACACCACCGGCGAGCCCACATCGGGCACGAAGACGGCATCGTCGTCGGCCTTCTCCGACAGCAGCGCGGCCAGATACTCCGGATGGATCGGCTGACCGGACCCGGCGGGGGTCGCCAGCTCGTCGAGCCCCTTGCGGGTCTTGGCGTAGTGCTCACGCGCGGTCTGCAGGTGCTTGTCGTCGCGACCGTCGGCGATCAGTGCGGTCAGGCGCGGGAGGGTGTCGATCGCCGAGCCGACCATCGGCAGGTCGACGCGGCACCGGCGACCGATCTGGCTGCCGCGGATGTCGAGCTGGATGACGAACGCCTTGGACGGCAGGAACTGCGAGTACGGGAAGTCCGTGCCGATCATCAGCAGGGTGTCGCAGTGTTCGATGGCCCGGTAGCCCGACGAGAAGCCGAGGAGCCCGGTCATGCCGACGTCGTACGGGTTGTCGTATTCGACGTGCTCCTTGCCGCGGAGCGCGTGCACGATCGGCGCCTTGAGCGCGGCGGCCAGCGCGATCAGCTCATCGTGGGCGCCCTCGACGCCCGCACCGGCCAGGATCGTGACCCGCTGGGACTCGTTGAGGCGGATGCCGGCCAGTCGCAGCGGCTCCACGCCGGGGTAGGTGACGGTCTCGACGGCGTGAATCCGGGACACCCGCTCAGGACGGTCGATCTGCTGCAGGAACAGCTCGCCGGGGATCACCAGCGCCGAGACGTCGCGCTGCTCCACCGCGGTGCGGATGGCGATGTCGATGAGGTGCGGCAGCTGCTCGACGGTGGTGACGGTCTCGCAGTAGGCGCTGCACTCCCCGAAGATCTGCTCCGGATGCGTCTCCTGGAAGTACGTGGTGCCGACGTTGCCCGCGGGGATCTGCGCAGCGATCGCCAGGACCGGAACGCGCGAGCGGTGGGCGTCGTACAGCCCGTTGATGAGGTGCAGATTTCCGGGGCCGCAACTGCCCGCGCACACCGCCAGCCGGCCGGTGATGGCCGCCTCGCCGGAAGCCGCGAATGCCGCGGCTTCCTCGTGCCGCACATGGGTCCAGGCCAGGGAGCCGGACTTTCGCAGCGAATCGGTGAAGCCGTTGAGCGAGTCGCCGGGAATACCGTAGATCCGCTCGACCCCGGCGGCGGCGATGGTCTCGACGATCAGGTCAGCAACCGTATAACTCATGACCTTCCTTTCCGAGGAGCCGCGGGTCAACTCCCTCTGCCACGGTAGTGGGCGACCGACGCCTGGCACGGGTGTATCCGGCAGCCCGCTCGGGTGTGGCCGGCCGTTCGGGACTAGGGACCGTCCGTCCAGGTTTCGCCGCCGCACATGATCGCGTAGCCGGCCGGGTCCTGGGCGACGCCGTCGACGGCGGGATCGCAGGGTTCCCCGATGTTGTGGACCTCACCCGAGTTCGGGGCGTGTCCCACCCAGACGTAGCCGCCGACCGCTCCCATCGATGTGCAGACGAGACTCTGGCCGTTGACGTCGGTACCGAAACTGCGCACTTCCGACGGGAGACACTGGCCGCCCTGCACCACCACGGAACCAGCGGGCACCGGCGGCGGAGCCTCGGCGGGCGCGACGACGACCGGTGGCGGTGCCGGGGCCGCCGAGTCGATCACGATCTCCGTCACCGCGGGAACGGCCGACTCCTGTTGGTCGTGAGATGCCGAGATCAAGACCACGAATGCGCCGACTCCGATGACGAGCAGCCCGGCTACGGCCCCCAACAACACGCTCGTACGTGACTCGTTCCGCGACATTCCAGTCCCCCGCACTACGCCGGGGACTGCCCCGGGCGGCGGCTCACCAGAAGGCGCACCCAGGCGGTGAAGCGGCTGTCGGGGCGCGGCTCGTCGTCGAGCGACCGGCCCGGCCGCCACTGCAGTGCCGTGTCGAGGAAGGCCACGAACGGCACGGCGAGCAGACCGCCGACGATCCCGGCCAACATCAGGCCCAGGGCGATCGCCAGGATCACCGCGACCGGATGCAGGCGGACCGAATGCCCGAGCACGAACGGCTGCAGGATGTGCCCCTCGAAGGCCATCACGAAGATCAAGATGCCCAGCACGATGAGGGCGTTGACCCAGCCCTGCGTGGTGAGCGCGACGAAGACCGCCAGGAATCCGGCGACGAACGAACCGACGATCGGGATGAACGCGCCCAGGAAGATGACCGCGACCAGCGGCAACACCAGCGGTACCCGCAGGATCGCCAGACCGATGCCGATGATCGCAGCGTCGACGGCGGCCACGATCACGGTGGCGCGGACGTACGACTCCAGCGTGCCGAAACCGGCCGCACCCGCGCCGCGCACATGCTCGCGATTGGCCTTCGGGACCAGGCGCGTGACATAACCCCACAGCCGCGGGCCGTCGTACAGGAAGAAGATGAGCAGGAAGATCGTCAACAGCACGCCGGTGCCGATGCGCGCCATGAACTCGAGCGTGCTCACCGCACTGTTGGCCAGGCTGCTCTCGTGCGACTGCGCCCAGTGCACCAGTTCGCTGGCGAGCTGGCTGAGCCGCGCATCATCGAAGTGCAGCGGACTGTCGAGCAGCCAGTTGCGCACGTCGTCGACCGTGCTGGTGAACTCGGAAACCAGCGCGGGCCCGCCCGAGATGCCCTGCTGCACCACGAACCCCAGCAGCGCGAGGACCGCCAGCACCGCCACGATCACCCAGCCCACCACGGCCACCACCCGGTTCACGCCCTTGCGCACCGACCACTCGACCAGCGGCCGCAGCATCGCCGCGAACAGCAGGGCCAGCGCGATCGGAAACGTGACGTCCTCGTAGCGCTTGAACAGCCAGCCGAGCACCACGATGCCGGCACCGATGAGCAACAGGCGCCACGTCCAGGCGGCAGCGACCCGCACCCCCGGCGTCACCTTGGCATCGTCGGCCTCGCGGATACCCAGCGGCGACTTCGGGGAATCGGACATGTTGGTCACCCTGCCGAGCTTATCTACCTGCACTGACGAGTCCGCCCCGACACCACGGGCGGGTGTCGGGGCGGCACGGATCGACGCGACGCGGGGTCAGAACAGGATGCTGACCGGCGACGCGGCGCCCTGCGACAGCAGCGCCAGCGAAATCGGGGTGATCCCGCTGCGGAAAGCGGCCGGAACACCGACGACGTCCTGGCTCTGCGCGAGGCGAGCGAGCTGGGCCCGAGTCAGGGTCAGGTCGGCGAGGTCGACGCGACGCAGCACGTCGACACCGTTCTGGTCGGTGGTCGAGGTCTTCATGCTGAGCACGGCCTTGGTGCCGTCGACCCGGATGATCGGGTCGACGAGGGCGACCTCGTACAGGTGGAACTTGGTGTGCGCCACGACGGTACCGCGGTACCGCAGCTCACCCTTGCCGTCGCGCACCGTGTTCGACACCAGCTCGTACGACAGCTTGCCGTCCTTGCCCGCGGCCGCACCGTTGCTCCCGCCGACAGCGCCCTGCGTCGACTTCACGACGGTGGAGTAGAAGCTCGGCGAGTAGCCCCACACCAGGTTCTTCACCGCGGGCTTGGGCGTGTTGGGGCCCGGTTCGGTGGAGTAGTTGATCGGAACGAAACGCTCCTGCCCGGCGTTCACCGCGTCGGCGGCGCCGAAGGTGTAGATACCCCAGCGGCCGTCGGCCGGCGCATCCTTGGGGGTGGTGAGCGTGACCTCGGCGGTGAAGGTGCCGTCCCGGTGCAGCGGCACCGAACCCACCCGCACCGTGCGTCGCATGTCGAACGGCACGTTGGGGACGCGGTTGAGCGCGTCCTCGGAGATGGCCCACTTGGTCTGCGTCCGATCGGTGGTCCGCGCGGACTCCGGCGCGCCCTTGGACGGACGCCAGTTCTGGTCGAAAGCCCCGAAGGTGACGAAGGTGCCGTGCGGCACGCCCGGGGGCACCGGAACCGGGAGTCCGCCCTGGGCGTTGGCGTTCGGATCGTAGCCGCGGCCCTTGACCACCACGGTGTCGCCGGGGTGCAACTGCGTCTGCCCCACCGGGGTGACGCCGTCGGCGAGATAGACGCTGATGGACGCGCCCTTCGGTGCGGCCTGAGCGGGCGAAGCCCACACGAGCGTCGCGAGCGCGGTGCACATCGCGAGCAGAATGATGAGCGCAGAACGAACGAACTTCATTAGCTGAGCCTAACCGACCTTCTCCGCCGATCGACAAGGACCTAAGTCCCGAAGATGCCTGGGACGTCGATCACCCGCACCGACCGGGACCGGCCGGAGTTCATGCCGATTCTTCAATACCGGGCACTCTCGCCGGAGCAGACTGGAGACATGAACACCTCGGTTACCGACCACAACATCTGGCCCGGCCTCACCTACGACGACCCGCTCGCCGCCCGCGCATGGCTCGCTCGGCTCGGCTTCGAACCGGGCATCGTGGTGGAGGGAGACGGCGACCGCCGGATTCGGCATTCGGAGATGCGCTGGCCCGACGGCGGCCGCGTGATGGTCCACTCCGCCGCCCCCGACTTTCCGTCGGTGCCGGGCAGCGGCAACACCTACGTGGTGGTGTCCGACCCGGATGCGGTGTACGCCGCCGCCGTCGCCCTCGGCGCGCGCCTGGTCCGCGAGCTCAAGGACGAGGACTACGGATCACGAGGATTCTCCGTCGTCGATCCCGAGGGCAACGTGTGGAGTTTCGGCACCTACGCCGGCTGAGGATTCACTCGATCCGATTGCCCTCGTCGTCCCAGTGCTCGGCGACCTTCTTGCTGGGCTGCACCCGCGGGGGTTCGCCCGGCATTTTCGGGTAGCTCGGCGGGTACGGCATGTCGCCGAGGCCGTCGGCGTCGTCGCGCGCCACCATCTCCAGCAGCGTCTGGATCCCGACGCGGTCGGCGGTCAGGTCGGCCCACGGATCGCCGCGCCGCGCCAGCAACTCGGGCACGGTGGCGATGGTGAAGTGGTCGGGTTCGGCGTCGACCAGTTCGTCCCAGGTCAGCGGCGTGGACACGCGCGCATTGGGGCTCTGACGCACCGAATAGGGCGCGGCCATGCTGCGGTCGCGTGCATTCTGGTTGAAGTCGATGAAGATCCGGTCACCGCGCTCCTCCTTCCACCAGGAGCTGGTCACGCGGTCCGGGGCACGACGCTCCAGCTCCCGCGCGAGCGCGATCACCGCCCGACGGGTCGCGATGAAGTCCCAGTGCGGCTGAATCGGCACGTACACGTGCACGCCGCGGCTGCCCGAGGTCTTCGGATAGCCGGTCATCCCCAACTCGTCCAGCAGCGGTCGCAGCAGTTCCAAGGCGACGCGGCGCGCATCGTCGAAGGTGGTGTCCCCGAACGGATCCAGATCCAGGCGCAGCTGATCGGGGTGGTCGTTGTCGGGTGCGACGGTGGGCCAGGTGTGAAAGGTGACCGTGCCCAGGTTGGCCGCCCACACGGCGTCTGCCGGGAGGTGCGGGCAGAACGCCTGACCGGTCCGGCGCGACGGGAAGACCACGCGCGTGGACTGCACGTGATCGGGGTGATATTTCGTCAGGTGCTTCTGATAGATCTGGTCGCCCTCCACCCCGTCGGGGAAGCGCTGCAGGTAGGTGGGCCGGTCCCGCAGCGCCGTCATCAGCGGCCCGCCGGTGGCCACGGTGCGGTAGTACTCGACGAGGTCGCGTTTGCGGCCGCCGTCCGCGCCCAGCTGCGGGAAGTAGATCTTGTCGGGGTTGGTGAGCTTCACCTCGACGCCGTCGACGTCGAGCATCTCCGGGTGCGGCTTGGCCATGGTCACGCTCCTTCGAGAACGTCGTACAGGTCGTAGGTGAGCGGCACCTCGAGCTGGTCGTAGGTGCACGAGGCCGGGTCCCGATCGGGGCGCCACCGCAGGAACTTGACCGTGTGCCGGAAGCGCTCCTTCTCCATCTGGTCGTAGGCCACCTCCACCACCAGCTCCGGCCGAATCGGAATCCACTCCCCCGACTCCGACGAGCGCCACCGGTTCACCTCGCCCGGCGCCACCGCGTCCGGGTCCAGGCGCATGGGCTCGAATTGCTGTTGCAGCTCAAGGCGTTTGGCGTCGGAGAAGGCACTCGATCCGCCGACCATGCGGACGTCGCCGTCGTCGTCGTAGAGGCCCAGCAGCATGGAACCCAGCCCCGTACCGCTCTTGTGCACCCGATACCCGAGGACCACGCAGTCGGCGGTGCGCTTGTGTTTGATCTTCAGCATGTCGCGCTTGCCCGGCAGGTAGTGCCCGGACAGGCGTTTGGCGACGACGCCGTCGAGTCCGGCGCCCTCGAAGGCGGTGAACCAGTCCTGCGCCTGCTGCGGATCGTCGGTGACCCGACTGACCTGCAACGACGATCCCGGCCCGCCCCGGGAGATCGCGTCGAGCAGGCCGTCGCGACGGGTCCGGAACGGCTCGCCGGTCAGGTCCCGGTCGCCGAGGGCGAGGGCATCGAAACCGATGAAGATCGCCGGAGTCTCCTCGGCCAGTTTCGCCACCCGCGAGGCCGCCGGATGGATCCGCTGGCTGAGCGAATCCCAGTCCAGCCGGACCACCCCGTCGACTCGTCGGGGGACGCAGACCTCACCGTCGACCACGACCCGGTCGGGCAGCCCGGCGCGGGCCGCCTCGACCACCTCCGGGAAGTAGCGCGCCAGGTCCTTGCCACCGCGCGAGGCGATCACCACCTCGTCGCCGTCGCGAAAGATCAAGCCGCGGAAGCCGTCCCACTTCGGTTCGTACGACCACTCGGGTCCGTCGGCCGGCTGGGCGGGCACCGCGGCGACCGCCTTGGCCAGCATGGGGGCGACGGGCGGGTTCACCGGAAGGTCCACGATGTCACGCTACCGCCGCCGACGGGCCGCGCGCACCGTTGTCGGCGAGGCCGCCGTCAGCTGCGAAGCTCGCTGCGGTCGCCCTCCCACACGATGTGGAAGTGCCCGGGCGCGTCGGTGCGCTCGTAGGTGTGCGAACCGAAGAAGTCGCGCAGCAACTGCACCAGCGCGGTCGGCAGCGAACCGGTCATCAGCATCGCCTGGTGGTTGAGGGCCGCGGACAGCGCGGGCACCGGCACGCAGGCGCCCATCGCTGCGGTCGCCACGGCGCGCAGGCTGGGCAGACGCTCCAGCAGTTCGGTGCGGAAGGGCTCCAGCGCCAGGAACGACGTGGCTTCCGGGTTGTCGGCGTAGGCCTTCGAGAGCGCGTCGAGGAAGCGGGCGCGGATGATGCAGCCGGCGCGCCAGATCCGCACCACCTGCGAGAGCTCCACGTTCCACCCGAACTCTTCGGAGGCCACCGCCAGCAGCGCCAGGCCCTGCTGGTACGCGATCGAACGCGCCGCGAGGTAGCCGTGTTCCACTACGTCCACCGGCAGGTCGACGGTGCCGACCAGCGGTGCGTCGCCCTGCCACACGGCGCGTTCGGCGGTGGCCGACGACGTCGACCGCGCGAACAGCGCCTCGGCGATCACGCTGACCGACACCCCCTGCTCGGCGGCGGCGATCACCGTCCACGCACCGGTGCCCTTGCCCTTGGCGTGGTCGGACACCCGCTCGATCAGTTCACCGCCGGTCTGCGGATCGTCCTGCGCCAGCACGGTGGCCGCGCTCTCCAGCAGGTACGAGCGGCCCTCGCCGGCGTTCCACGCCGCGAAGATCTCGCCCACCTCGCGCCCGGAGCGGCCGCCGGCGCGCAGCACCGCGAAGGCTTCGGCGATCAACTGCAGGTCGGCGTACTCGATGCCGTTGTGCACCATCTTGGTGAAGTGCCCGGATGCGCCGGAACCGACCAGCGCCACGCAGGGCTGACCGTCGTCGGCGCGAGCCGCGATCGGCTCGAGGAGTCCGCTGATGTCGGCCCAGACGCTCGGGTCGCCGCCGGCCATCATCGCCGGTCCGAGCAGCGCGCCCTGTTCCCCGCCGGACACACCCATGCCGATGAACCGGATGCCGTCGGCCGCGCAGCCGGCGACGCGTCGTTCGGTGTCCGGGTAGTGCGAGTTGCCGCCGTCGATGATGATGTCGCCGTCGTCGAGCAGCGGCGTCAGCGAGGCCACCACCGCGTCGACGGGGGCGCCCGCGGGCACCATCAGCAGAATCACTCGGGGCGAGGTCAATCCGGCGACGAAGTCGGGCAGATCGGAGTAGCCGACCAGGTCCTCCCCCGGGTGCGCCGCGATGACGGCGTCGATCTTCGCCTGGTCCAGGTCGAACATCGCCACCGAACCGTCGACGTTGCGCGCCAGGTTCCGCGCCAGGCTGGCGCCCATCACGCCGGTGCCGACCACACCGATCGGGGCGGCGGCGCCGCGTGCTTGCTGGGATTGTCCGGTGGTGGACGTCGTCATGCCATCTCCTGAGAGGTATCGCCGGGCCTGCGGAAATCCCCCGGGCCCTCGGACATCGATGTCTCGATCCTAGGGGACCGGCCGCGCGGGCAACCGCGTTCGTCGGCGCGCGCGGGGCCGGTAGGCTCGATCGCCATGACCGTCGCAGGCCGTTTCGCGCCGTCCCCCTCGGGAGATCTGCACGTCGGCAACCTGCGCACCGCACTGCTGGCGTGGCTCTTCGCCCGCGCCGGCGGCCGCGACTTCCTGATCCGGATGGAAGACCTGGACCGCGTCAAAGCCGGTGCGGCGCAACGACAGTTGGCCGACCTCGCCGCCCTCGGCCTGGATTGGTCACCGCCGGTGGTGACCCAGTCGGAGCGGCTGTCGGTGTATGCGGCGGTGGTCGAGGAACTGGCCGCCGCGGGCGAGACCTTCGAGTGCTTCTGCACGCGACGGGAGATCCAGGACGCGCCGTCGGCCCCGCACGCCCCACCCGGCGCCTATCCGGGGACCTGCCGGGACCTCACCCACGCCGAACGCGCGGAGCGGCGCCGCCACCGTCCCGCCGCGATTCGTCTGCGCGCCCGCACTCGCACCTTCACCGTGCACGACGTGCTGCACGGCGAGTACCGCGGAGACGTCGACGACTTCGTGCTGCTGCGCGGCGACGGGACACCCGCCTACAACCTGGCCGTGGTGGTCGACGACGCGGCCTTCGACATCGACCAGGTGGTCCGCGGCGACGACCTGCTCTCCTCCGCGCCCCGCCAGGCGTACCTGGCTCAGCGGCTCGGCCACCCGGTGCCCGAGTACGCCCACGTGCCGATGGTGTTGAACGACAAGGGAATTCGCCTCTCCAAGCGCGACGGTGCGATCACGCTCGCCCAGCTCGCCGAGCACGGCTACACCGCGCCGCAGGTGCTGGGCATGATGGCCGTCTCGCTCGGGCTGGCCGAGCCGGACGAGCCGGTGACCGCGTCGGAACTGCTGCGGCGCTTCGATCCCGCCGCGCTGCCGCGGACCCCGTGGACCTTCGTCGGCCCGCGCTGAGGCCGTCGCTCAGCGCGTGCTGCCCGCGTAATAGCGGGCGAGGAAGGCGTCGCGGTACTCGAAGTAGTTTCCTTCTTCGATCGCCTTGCGCGCCCGGTCGACGAGGGTGACGGTGAACGACAGATTGTGCAGGGTCGCCAGGGTGGGGCCGAGGCCCTCCTTCGCCTTGAACAGGTGGTGCAGGTAGGCGCGGGTGTACTGGGTGGAGTAGTTGTCCAGTTCGGCGTCGAGCGGCGAGAAGTCGTTGCGGTAGCGCGCATTGGTGACGTTGTACCGGCCGTCGAACGAGTAGATGGCGCCGTTGCGGGCCACCCGGGTCGGCGAGACGCAGTCGAAGGTGTCCGCGCCGTTCTCGATGGCGGTGAAGATGTCGTCGGGTTCGCTGATCCCCAGTAGGTGCCGGGGCGCCTCCTCGGGCAGTTCGTCGGTCACCCAGCCGACGATGGTGCCGAGGTTGGCCTTCTCCAGCGCGCCGCCGATGCCGTAGCCGCCGAAGCCCTTGCCGCCGTTGTCCCGGTCGATCCGGCTCAGCTCGACGAGATCGCGGGTGGCCTTGCGCCGCAGGTCCTCGTACTGCGCGCCCTGCACCACACCCCACAGCGACTGCTGCGGACGGTGAGAGCGTTCGGTCGACAGCCGGTTGTGCTCGGCCAAGCATCGGATGGCCCACTGGCGGGTCCGCTCCAGCGACTCCTCCTGGTAGCCCCGGGTGTTCATCAGGGTGGTGAGCTCGTCGAAGGCGAAGATGATGTCGGCGCCCAGCTGATGCTGAATCCGCATCGACACCTCCGGCGTGAACCGATGCCGGGACCCGTCCAGATGCGATTTGAAGGTGACGCCGTCGTCGTCGACGTTCGCGAGGCGTTCCTTGCCCTCGGCGATCGCGGTGTCGTCCTGCTTCCCCTCGACGTCCATCGAGATGACCTTCTTGAAACCCACCCCCAGGCTCATCACCTGGAAGCCGCCGCTGTCGGTGTAGGTGGGGCCCGGCCAATTCATGAAGGCGCCCAGCCCACCGGCCTGATCGACGATCTCCGGCCCCGGCTGCAGATACAGGTGGTAGGCGTTGGCCAGCACCGCCTGCGCCCCGAGCGCCGCCACCGATTCCGGCAACACCGTCTTGACCGTCGCCTTGGTTCCCACCGGGATGAAGGCCGGGGTCGCGATCTCTCCGTGCGGGGTGATCAGGGTGCCGGTGCGCCCGGCGGTTCCGTCGAGAGTGGCACGCCGGACGAATTCACTGGTGGTCACTCGGCCGATTCTCCCATAGCGTGACAGGCATGAACGCGACGAACCTGTCTCGCACGACGACGCTGGCCGCGACCGCGCTGATCGCCGGCGTCCTCGGCTTCACCCTGACCGCGTGCGGCGAACAGCAGCAGGCGCCGACGGCCGGATCCGGGGTGGCCACGCCACCCGCCGACCGCAGCGTTCCCGTGGTCGGCGGCCCGAGCAAGGCTCCCGCTTCCTCGCGCAGCACCAGCAGCACCGCCGCCGACGCCTCCGAGTGCGGCCGCGTCGGCGGACCCGACGGCGCGCTGCACGTCCGCATCGCCGGTGGCGACGTCTCCTGCGAGACCGCCATGTCGATCGCCAAGGAGTACAGCCCGCTGATCGCCACCGGCAAGTCGCAGACGGTGTCGGGGTGGGACTGCGGACCGTCGACCGCCGCGGGCGAACTGGCCCGTTGCAGTCGCGACGATCAGGCCGTCGCCTTCACCGTGCAGTAGCCGGCCCGGCTCGGCGTCAGATCAGGGCCTGCGCGACGCGCTCCAGCGCGGCCACACGACTGCCCTTGACCAGCACCGCATCGCCTTCGACGAGGTCCCCGAGCGCGGCCACGGCGCCCGCGACGTCGGCCACATGCGTGGCCGCCTGTCCGTAGTGCGGCTCGTCGACGGCGATTACCGTGATGCCCAGTGCCCGCGCCTGCTCGGCGATCTCCCGATGCGCGGCCGGTCCGCCGTCGCCGAGTTCGGCCATCGTGCCCAAGACGGCGAAGCGGCGGCGCGCGTCCAGCAGCGCGAGCGAGGACAGCGCGGCCGTCATCGACGTCGGGTTGGCGTTGTAGGCGTCGTTGATCACCACCACACCGTCCGCCGTGGTGGTCAGTTCCATGCGCAACCCGGACAGTCGGGCCGTGCTCAGCCCGGCGGCGATGGCCTCCACCGGCACGCCCATCCCGCCTCCCGCGGCCGCCGCGGCCAGTGCGTTGGGCACCTGGTGTTCGCCGCGCGCGCCCAGCTCGACGCGGGCGGTGCCCCACGGGGTCAACAGATCGAAACCGGCGCGCAGCTGATCGTCGAGCACCACGTTCTCCGCGCGGACGTCGGCGCCAGCCGCTAGACCGTAGGTGAGCACCCGCGCCTGCGTGCGCGCGGCCATGGCCGCCACCACCTCGTGGTCGGCGTTGAGGACCGCCAGGCCGTCGGATCCGAGCGACTCCACCAGCTCGCCCTTGGCCCGCGCCACATCGTCGAGGGAGCCGAACATCTCCAGGTGCACGGCCTCCACCCGGGTCAACACCCCGACGGTCGGCGAGGCGATCTCGCACAGCAGCTGAATGTGGCCCACCCCGCGCGCGCCCATCTCCAAGACCACGGCCTCGGTGTCGTCGGGGGCGCCCAGCAGGGTCAGCGGCAGACCGAGCTCGTTGTTGAACGACTTCTCGCTCGCGGCGGTGGTGAAGGTGGTCTCCAGGACACCGGCGAGCAGGTCCTTGGTGGAGGTCTTGCCCACCGAGCCGGTGACGCCGACGACGCGGTCGGGCACATTCCGTCGTGCTTCCCGCCCGAGATCGGCGAGAGCCACCGCGGTGTCGGCCACCTGCACGGCGGTCGCAGCGATCGCGGGATCGGGTGCGCGGTCGGTCAGGTAGACCGGCGCCCCCGCGGCCACGGCGGCGGCGATGAAGTCGTGCCCGTCGCGCGCGGCGACGATGGGCACGAACAACTGCCCGGGGGCCGCGGCGCGCGAATCGATGCTGGCCGAATCGACGCGAACATCGGGTCCATGGAGGGTGCCGCCGGTGGCGGCGGCGATCTGACTAGCGAGAAGGTGCACGCGGGAAACGCTACTCGCCGCCACGTATCCTGGCACCCATGCCTACTCCCCTCTTGCGGCTGGTTGTCCTCTACGGCGGAGTCTCCGCCGAACACGACGTCTCGCGGGTCACCGCGGCACACGTCCTCGCCGCCGCAGATCGCAGCAAGTACTCGCTGGTGCCGGTCGGCATCGCCAAGGACGGCACTTGGCACCGCAACGATTTCGCCGCGGCGGCCCTGGAGGCCGGCGACGATCTGGGCGACAGCCTCCCGATCGAAGGTCCCCTCGTCGACCCGGTCGCGGTGCTCACCGGTCCCGCCGACCAGGAGACCGTCGTGCTGCCGTTGCTGCACGGCCCGCACGGCGAGGACGGCACCATCCAGGGCATGCTCGAGCTGTTCAAGGTGCCCTACGTCGGCTGCGGCGTGCTGTCGTCGGCGCTGTGCATGGACAAGGGCATGGCCAAGGAGGTCGCCGCGCACGCGGACATTCCGCAGTGCCGCTGGCTCACGCTCCGCGACGGGGTGGACGATCCCGCCGTCGTCGCCGCACGCGCCGTCGAGGAACTCGGCCTGCCGCTGTTCGTCAAGCCCGCCAACATGGGCTCGTCGGTGGGTGTCTCGCGCGCCGCGTCGGCCGCAGAGCTCGACGCCGCCATCGCCGAAGCCCTGCGCTACGACGACGTCGTGGTGATCGAGGAGGCCGTGGCCGGTCGCGAGATCGAGGTGGGGGTACTCGGCAACGGTGTTCCGGAGACCACCGTGCCCGGCGAGGTGGTCCCGGGCAGCGACTTCTACGACTACGAGGACAAGTACGTCACCGGCAGCGCGGAGCTGGTGATCCCGGCGGCGGTGTCCGACGAGGCCGCCGCCCAGGTCCGGGAGCTGGCTGCGCGCGCGTTCACGGCGCTGCGCTGCACCGGCATGGCCCGGGTGGACTTCTTCTACGAGGAGCCCGGCCGCGGCTGGCTGCTCAACGAGGTGAACACGATCCCCGGTTTCACGCCCGCGTCGATGTTCCCGAAGATGTGGGAGGCCACCGGGGTGGCCTACCCCGACCTCATCGACCGTCTCGTCGAGTCCGCGCGCGCCCTGCACCGTCGTCGGGCCCGGTTCTCCACCGAGCACTGAGCCCGCCCGACGCCGCCCGAACCTCCGCCTCCGCGTCGACGACCGCGTGTCGCGACCCATCCTTCGTGTCGGCCCGCTGCAGCGCGGGCGACCTTGGGCACGGGTCGCGACACGCGGTTTTTCGTCGGGCGCCGCGCGTACCCGAGACACCCGGGAATGGGGAAGGCCCCCATCTGCGCTGCAGATGGGGGCCTTGGCGGTGGCGGTGGGATTTGAACCCACGGTACGGGGTCACCGTACACAGCATTTCGAGTGCTGCACCTTCGGCCGCTCGGACACGCCACCGCGGAAAACTGTACCTGAGCCCTGCCGAAGAGGTGAAATCGCCTGCTAGGAGGCGGTTTTAGGGCGTATCGGAGCCGGTGATCCGGTCCTTGAGCTCGGTCGCCTTCTCCGTCGCGGTGTTGATCGCTCCCTGTACCTGCTCGTTGGCGAGCAGTTCGCTGAGCTTGTCCTGGGCGGTGTTGACCGCACCCTGCACCTGCTCGTTGGAGGCCAACTCGTTCAGCTTGGTCTTCGCGGTCTCGATGATCGAGTGGACCTGCTCGGAGTCGGCCAGCCCGGTGACCTTCTCGCGGGCGACGTCGATGATCTCGTTGATCTTGTCCATCGGATCGGACATGGCATTCCCTTCGTCGGTGGCCGGCGCGACAATGCGCTGCTCGGCAGCGATTTTATCCCTCAGTCGGCGATGCCGCGCCGGGCCGCGAAGAAATCGGTCACCAGAGCCGCGCACTCGTCGGCCAGCACCCCGCCGCGCACCTGGGGTCGGTGCAGCAGTCGTTGGTCCCGCAGCAGGTCCCAGAGCGATCCCACCGCGCCCGTCTTGGGTTCCCAGGCACCGAAGACCACCGCCGAGACCCGGGACAGGCCGATCGCGCCCGCGCACATCGCGCAGGGCTCCACCGTCACCGCGATCGTGCAGCCTTCCAGACGCCAGCCGTCGCCGTGCACCCGGGCGGCGGCACGCAGGGCCAGGACCTCGGCGTGCGCGGTGGGGTCGCCGTCTGCCTCCCGACGGTTCGTCGCCCGGGCCAGTTCGCGGCCGTCCGGACCGAACACCACCGCACCGATCGGCACGTCGTCGACGGGTGTCTCGGCGGCGGCCGCCAGGGCCGTCCGGATCTGCGCCAGCGCCGACTCGGGCACCACCGAATCAGTTCCCGAGGGTGTCGAGCAGTCGCGCCAGTTCGTCGCCGAAACCGAGCCGGGCGGCGATCATGCCCAGTTGCTCGTCTGCGTACAGGTCGCTGTCGCCGACGATGATGCTCATGACCCCGTCGGGCAGGCCCAGATCGGCGAGCACCGCCAGATCGCCCTCTTCCCACGGGTCCACGTCGTCGAGCTCGTCGGGATCGAGGTCGGGGACGTCCACGTGCAGTCGGTCCAGGACGTCCTCGGCGACGTCGTAATCGATCGCGGCCGTCGCATCCGAGAGCAGCAGCCCGGCGCCGTTGGGCGCGGGACGCACCACGACGAAGAACTCGTCATCGACGTTCAGGAGGCCGAAGACCGCACCCGCGGCGCGCAGTTCACGCAGTTGACGTTCGGCGTCGTCCAGGCTGTCCAGAGCACTGGAATCGAGCGTGCTCACCTTCCAACCGGCGTCCTCGCGGACCACCGCCACCGCATAGCCGTCGAACTCGGTCTCGGAAGCGTTGGTTCCAGCGGCAGCCATGCTGGTCACGGTAGCCGCTTTTGCACACTCTCCCAAGTCCGTTCGGCCCGCATGTGCCACGCTGAGGAGGTGCCTTCGAACCTTGCGCGCCCGGTCTGCATCCTCGGTCTCGGACTGATCGGCGGTTCCCTGCTCCGGCGGCTCGCCGACGACGGCCATCGGGCCTACGGCTACAACCGCTCGACGGCGACGGTCGCCGAGGCCACCGCCGCGGGCTACGACGCCGCGGGCGACCTGACCGCGGTGCTCCGGCGGGCGGCCGACGACGACGCGATCATCGTGCTGGCCACCCCCGTGCCCGCCCTGGCCGCCATGATCGCCGCCGTCGCCGAGCACGCGCCGTCGTGCCTGCTGACCGATGTGGTGAGCGTGAAGACCGAGGTGGCCGCGCTGGTGGCCGCCGGGCATCCGCGCGCCCGGTACGTCGGCGGCCACCCGATGGCCGGCACCGCCCACTCGGGGTGGGCCGCCACCGACCCGGACCTGTTCCGCGGCGCGATGTGGATGGTCTCCACTCCCGACGACGTGGAGGCCGCCGATTGGCGCTCGGTGGCGGCGCTGGCCCACCGGGCGGGCGCCGTGGTGGTGCCTGCCGCCGACGACGCGCATGACCGCGCGGTCGCCGCCATCTCGCACAACCCGCACCTGACGGCGGCGGCCACCGCCGCGGTCGGCGCCGGGGAGAGCGGGCTGGCGTTGCGCCTGGCCGCGGGCAGCTTCCGCGACGGCACCCGCGTGGCCGGGACCGCACCGGAGCTGCAGCGCGCCATGCTCGAGGGCAATGCCACCGCGCTGCTGAACACACTGAGCGAGACCATCGACCGGCTCATCGCCGCCCGCGATGCCCTGCGCGATCACGGCAGCGTCGAGGTCTTGGTGGCCGACGGCCATCGCGCCCGACGGCGCTACGAGGAGGTCGCCGCCGAGCAGGCACCGATCACCGGCGTCGAGGTCGGCGCTCCCGGCTGGGCCGCCGAACTCCGTCGGCAGGCCCACCTGGGCCGCGTCTGGCTGCCCTGAACGCCGTTCCGGTCAGATCCGGTCGGCGATGCCGGAGAACGTGGTGACCAGTCCGAATTCGTCGACGGTCAGGTCCCACGATCCGCGCGGCGAGGTCATGGTGACCGCACCGCCGGCGGGCCCGATGCCGTCGAAGGTGTACGACTTCTCGATCAGATCGACGCCGAACTCCGGCAGGCTCAGCTCCACCACCGGGACGTCGACGGAGGCCTGACCACCCAGCAGTCCGTGCCGTCGGATCACCACGGACTTGAGGAACGGCGAATGCCACAGGTCCACGGTGTCGGCACCGGCGAAGTCGCTGCGCACGATGCTGTCGGGCGTCTGCACCATCCAACGACCGTCCATGTCGCGACTGATGTCGAGGGCGCTCTCGCCGCTGGCCTTGAGCATGCGCACCGACAGCCGGCGCGTCACCCCGCTGTCGTTGGTGACGAGCTCGTACGACACCGAGAACGCCTCGTGGTCGTCGGTCGCGGCACTGATGATCCGGCCGTAGGCGCGGATCCGGCCACCACTGATGTTCATGCGGACCTGCTCCAGGCTGTCGGCGTACACCGCGCGCCAGGTGTGCATGGCCTTGACGTCGTTCGACGAATCACGAGGGGACACGGCTCTACGGTAACCCCTGTCAGCCCTCACACGTGAGTAGCCGGACGGTGGTCGACGGCTCGACCTCCTGGCTCGCCACTTCCACACCGTCGACGGTGATCCGGCACGACGCGGCCTCCCCCTCCGGAACCAGCAGGGTCAGGCGCGCATCTCCGTAGGTCACGGTCTCCTCGGTCCAGCGGCCGCCGGGCGCCTCCGCCACCCGCATCCGACCCTGCCCCAGGAACACCACCGTGGTGAGCGACTCCGTGGTCACCTCGTACACGGTGGGCAGCGGGGTGCCTCGGGTGCCCGGTGCCGACGGCCGCGGCGCCGAGGACCGCGGGGACTGCGGCGCGTTCGGGTCGGCGGAGGATCGGGGATTCTCGAGGTCGTCGAGATAGGGGTCGTCGAGCGGCTGCGTCGCCGGCGGCGCCGAGCGTTCGGCGAAGCGGGTGTCGGCGTCGTCCCCGCCGGAGAAGAACGTGAGCGCCGCGGCCACCAGGAGCACCAGGATCAGCACCGCAGCGAGGCCGCCGAGCATGCGCCGCAGCGGATCCCGCGGCGGCTCCGGAGGACTCGTCGGCGGCCCCGCGGGCGGTTGTGTCGGCGGGGTCACCGACAGCGCGGCGGCCGGTGTGGGCGGTTGGTACTGGTACTGCGGCGTGCCGTCGTCGGCGAAGCCGAGCGCCGGGTAAGTCTGCCCCCTCGCGACCGGCGGCCGATACGGCGGCGCGGGCCGCGGAGCGTGAGGTGGCCGGGTCATGCGTCCATTGTGCCGGTCCCCCGGAAACACGAAAGCGCCCCCACCGAAATCGGCGGGGGCGCTTGTCGAGTGCGCCCGTAGGGATTCGAACCCCAAACCTTCTGATCCGTAGTCAGATGCTCTATCCGTTGAGCTACGGGCGCTGGTACGCAGAACGAGTGTACAGAACCACTTGTTCAAACGCTATTCGGTTGTCCGGGCGAACCCGGTCAGCGGAGACGAGAGGATTTGAACCTCCGGTCCCTTTTTCAAGAGACAACTCATTAGCAGTGAGTCCCATTCGGCCGCTCTGGCACGTCTCCTGGTCTCAAGCCCTTGCGGACTCGCTCGCCGTGGAGAAGATTACACACGCCGCCGACGCAGAGGCAAATCGGCTGGACCGGACGTGATTCCGGCCGATCAAGGGCCTACATTTGGTAGTCGTGACGCTGCGCATTCGCCCCGATCTCGACTCGCTGCCCGCCTACGTGCCGGGCAAGGCCTTCCCCGGTGCACTCAAGCTCGCCAGCAACGAGGTGACCGAGCCGCCGCTACCCGCTGTGCTGGAGGCGATCACCGCCGCCGCCGCGGGCGTGAACCGGTACCCGGACAACGGCGCGGTGGCGCTCACCGAGGCGCTGGCGCAGAAGCTGGGCGTCACGACGGCGGAGATCCAGACCGGCGACGGCTCGGTGACGCTGTGCCAGAACCTGATCACCATCACCAGCGGCCCCGGCGACGAGGTGCTGTTCGGGTGGCGCAGCTTCGAGACCTACCCGCTGGCGACCCGGGTGGCCGGCGCGACGCCGGTGCAGGTGCCGTTGACCGACGACGCCGTCTTCGACTTGGACGCCATGGCCGCGGCGGTCACCGATCGCACCCGCCTGGTGTTCGTGTGCAACCCGAACAACCCGACCGGCACGGTCGTGACGACGGAGGCCCTGCGGGCCTTCCTGCGCCGTCTGCCGAGCGATCTGATCGTCGCCCTCGACGAGGCCTACATCGAGTACGTCCGGCCCGACGCCGCCCATGCCGTCGACGCCCTGGCTCTGCGCCGCGAGTTTCCCAATCTCGTGGTGCTGCGCACCTTCTCCAAGGCGTACGGGTTGGCCGGCCTGCGTGTGGGCTACGCCGTCGCCGATCCGGAGGTGGTGGCCGCCCTCAGCAAGGTGCACGTGCCGTTCTCGGTGAACAGCCTCGCGCAGGCGGCCGCGATCGCCGCGCTGGGCGCGCAGGAGCAGCTGCTGGCGCGCACCGACGCCGTCGCCGAGGAGCGCGCACGCGTCAGCGCGGCACTCCGCGAGCTGGGCTACCCGGTGAGCGATTCGCAGGCCAACTTCGTCTGGCTGCCACTGGGCGAGGACGCCGCGGCGTTCGCGGCGGCGGCCACCGAGTCCGGTCTGGTGCTACGGCCGTTCGCCGGGGAAGGCGTCCGAGTCACGATCACCGTGCCCGCCGAGAACGACGCCTTCCTGGCGTTCGCGCGGGCCTGGAAGTCGTAGAGGTCAGGCGATGGCCGGGCCGAGCACGGCCCAGGCCTCCGGCAGGTCACGCTTCCAGTAGGCCCAGTTGTGGGTGCCGATCAGTCGGAAGCCCGGCGTGAAGTTGATCCCCGCGGACGACAGCTGCGCCGCGAACTGCAGCGAGCAGCGGTAGGCGCCCACCTCGAGGGCCGAACCGGCGGCGATCTGCGCGTCGGCCGGGCCGTCCTTCGGGTCCCGCTTCATGGTGATGTCCATCGGACCCACGGCACCGGATCCGGCGCTGAGGTAGATCGCCTTGCCACGCAATGCCTCCAGGCGCAGCGACGGGTCGTGCGCCTTCCACTTCTTGTTACCGGTGCGGCCCCACATGTTGTCGGCGTTGCCGCCGCCCTTGGCGACGGTGGTGCGCACGTACGCCTCGTTGGCGGGCTCGGACACCGGCGGGCAGCCGCTCAGCGACGCCACGCCGCGGTAGAGCTCCGGGTGGCGCGTGGCCAACGCGAAGGCGGACTGACCGCCCATCGACAAGCCCATCACCGCGTTGCGGCCGTTGGAGCCGAACTGCTCGCCGATCACCTTGGGCAGTTCCTCGGTGAGGAACGTCTCCCACTGCGGCTTCCCGAGCGCGCTGTCCGTGCGCGTCCAGTTGGTGTAAAACGACCCGGCGCCACCGGCCGGGAGCACGACGTTCACGTTGCGGCCGGCGAAGAACTCCGCCGCGCCGCCCTTGGTGATCCAGTCGCTGACCTCGTCCCCGGCGTCGGCGCCGTCGAGCATGTACAGGGTGCCGCGCGGGGCGGACCCGGACGGCGACAGCACCGTCACCGGGACGGTACCGTTCATCGCCGCGCTCTTGATCTCCAGGTCGGTGCGATGCAGACCGCGCTGCTTCTTCTCCACGACGTGCGCACCCAGCGGCGCGGCCTCCGTCGGCGCGACCACTGCCAACGGGGCCATCAGGGCGGCCGTGGACAAAGCGGCGAGGGCGAGTCGGAACGAAGGCAGGCGCATGGTCGCCAAAGGTACCTCCTGCAAGTATCACGAGGGTTAACCGGGACTGATCTCTCGCTGAGAATCGCGTCACCGAGCAGGCATAGACTGCCGCCATGTCTGATACCGACCAGCGGTTCGCTTTTCTCGCCCAGGTTCCCGTGCGCTGGTCGGACGCCGACGCCTTCGGCCACATCAATCACGCGCGGATGGTCACCCTGATGGAGGAGGCCAGAATCCAGTGGCTGCTGAGCGCCGGTGAGGAGTACGCGCCGCTGATCAAGAGCGCGATGATCGTGCACGTGGAGATCCGCTACCAGGCACAGCTCCGGCACCACGACAGCCCGCTGACGATCGGCATGTGGATCAAGGGGCACCGCTCGGTCGACTTCACCATCGGCTACGAGATCCGCGGCGCCGAGGCGGCGCTGGACTCGAAGCCCGCGTGTGTGGCCAGCACGCAGATGGCCGTGGTCGACATCGAGGCGCACACCCTGCGCCGCCTCACCGACGAGGAGAAGGCCTACCTCAAGAGCTGGGGCCGGGGCCCGGCCTGAGCGGGGCCGGCGCTACCGCTGGTCGGGCTCGTAGCGCTCGGGCAGTTCCATCGGCGGCGCATACGGCGCGATCCGCGCGATGTTGCCCTGCAGCACGTCGCGGTAGATGCGCAGCTGTTCTTCGCCGGCCCGCACCTGCTCGGAGAGTCGTCGGGTGTTGTCGACCGACAGTTCTCGATCACCGGAGCGGGCGACGAGGTGATCGATGCGAGCGTCGAGGGTCGTCGCCCGGTCGTACTCGTCGAGGATCCGCAATTCCACCGCCGCAGATTCGACGGTCTGCGCGATCTCGATCAGGGCGTGCACGCGGGTGAGCAGTTCGGTCCACACCGGACGCAGCGCCGCCTCGCGCTGATCGAGGTGGTCGGCGAAACCCTGGTCGAAGCCGCCGCTGGCGCGGGCCCGATCCAGGTCGACGCGCAGGGTCCGCAGCGCCACCACGTCGGCGGCGATCTCGGCCAGTTCCGCGTGCAGGTTCACGGCCGAACGCTGCAGTTCGAAGAAGTCCGACCGCCAGGCCGGGCTCTGCTGGATGCGGTCGTAGAAGTGACCGGCGACGAACTGGAGGGCCTCGTAGCCGTCACTGAAATCGGCGCCGCCACGGCCGGCGGGAACCGGCTGACCGTCGGTGCCGAGCGCTTCGTTGATCCACGCCTCGACGTTCTGCGCGGCGCCGCGCCCGGCGAGGGATCCGACGAAGCCTGCGATCCGATCGACCGCCGCGCTGCCCGCGCGGCGCACCCCGCCGCCCACCGGAAGGTTGGCGACCGGCGTGTAGAGCAGCCCGGTGAAGAGCTTCTCCCGCTCGTCGATCTCCAAGTACAGGTTCTCGCGTCGTTCCCGCCGAATGGCCCGCGTGCTGGTGGCGAAGACACCCTTGCCGACCACCACGACGCGACGGGCGTCGTCGCGCCTACGCGTCATGCCCGAGAGCCGGGTGCGCAGGACGGTGGCCACCACGTTCGGAATCATCCCGGTGTCGAGCTGCTTCTCCAGGTGCAGAATCGCGTGATGCAGACGGCGAAGATCGACGTACGGCCCGGTCAACCGCGGCAGTGGCAGGCCCACCGACATCCGACGCACCACCAACGCCCGCCCACCGGGCGAGAGATGACCCGAAGCGATCAGCAGAGCAGCGTCGTCGGACAGGGGTGGCGGATCACCCGGCAACCGCGCTTCCTGCGCCCATCGCCGCAGATCGGCCATGGTTACGGGCACGCTTGCTGAGCTCATGGAGTCATCCTACCGACGAGTCCGGCGTGGCACCGGCACGACAAATCCGCCATCAGTCGCCAACTTCCCGGTTGCGGCTCTCCAGAAGCGTGCCCGTTCGCGCGCTTCGGGTGTGGCCACCAGCAGGTGCAGCAGCCACGCGATCGGTGTCGCGACCGCGACGGTGGTCAGGAAAGCGAGCGCCGTGGACCCGGTGAAGATCGGATAGCCGAGCCAGCCCATCGCGAATTCCAGCACGATCACGTGGACCAGGAAGAACTCGTAGGAGATCTCCCCGAACCACACCACCGGCCGGGCACCGAGAAATCGCTGCCACGGATCGGGTGCGGCGCCGGACCTCATCCCCACGGCCAGCGGTCCGATCAGCCCGAGCGCCACCACCAGATAGAGCAGGTGCTTGATGATGGTCTGGCCTGCGTCGTCGGGAATGATCGTCGGCCCACCCGCGAACGAGCCCGCCGACACCAGGAACGCCGCGACGGCGACCGGTACGGACACCTGCCAGTTCCAGCGGCGGAGCACTTCGACGAGAACCGCCAAGACCATGCCGCCGACGAACCAGCTCGCGAACGCGGGCGGCCACAGCCGGGCGGTCGGATCGGCTGTGGGCATGCCGTGAACCACCACGGTCCACACCGGCGAGACCAGCGCCAGGACACCGAGGGACAGCAGAAGCAGGTCCGGTCGCCAGCGCCGTTTGCACACCAGCACCGCGATCGGCCAGGCCAGCAGCGGCAGCACCACGTAGAAGGCCATCTCGGCGGCCATGCTCCACATCTGACTCAGCCCGGTCCGCAGGTGACCGAAACCGTAGACCTGCGTGAACGTCATGTTGCGGAGGAAGCTGCCCCAGCCCTGCCCGGTCTGCCCGGGATCGGAGCGCACCAGGAAGATCAGGTAGACCGCGATCACGGTGATCCAGTACGCGGGCACCACCCGTCGGAACCGATGCCAGGCGTAGCGGCCCACCGACGGCAACTCTGCCGCCGGCTGCGCTCCGCTGGCCTGGCGTCGACCGCCGGTCAGCTGTGCTTGCCGGAGCGCCCGCACCCACGGCTGAAACAGCAGGAATCCCGAGAGAACGAAGAAGATCGCGACGCCGATCTCGAAGCGCGCGAAGAAGCGACCCTCGAGGTCGTCGGTGTAGCGCCCGGTCCAGAACGCCGCGTGGGTCAGGCACACCGCCAGCGCTGCCAGCGCGCGGATCCCCGTCAGCGGCGCCGAGCGCGAAGAAGTCACCGCACCATCATGACGTGTCCAGTTGCGCCGACTGGTTTCGACAAGCTCAACCGGGGAAGGCAGTCAACGCCCGGTGCGGCGTCGACCTCTCGCAGCCGGCGGGCGACCGGACGATTTGCCGCTCTTCGCCGGGCGCGGGGGCACTTTGCCCGCGGCTTCCAACGAGGCCCGACGGGCGGCGGCCTTCTCCTTCGCCGACCGTTTCGGCGTCGGCTCGCTCTGACCGCGCGACGAGCCCGGGCGTCGGCCGCGAACGACGCCGATGAATTCCTCCACCAGCTCGGGCGTCGGGTCGTCGCTCGTCGCCTCCACCCACAGCAGCCCGACCGGCGTCGACGGGCCGTCGGTCAGCGGCCGGTAGGTGAGGTCCCGCCGATGGTGCAGCCGGGCCAACGACATCGGCACCACCAGCACACCCAGCCCGGCGGCCACCAGCTCGACGGCGGCGGCGGTGGTGTCCGGACGGTGGTCGATCACCGTGCCGGGGTTACCCGACCAGCCCAGCACGTCATCGGCCGGCAACAGATACTGCTCGCCGGCCAGGTCGGCGACCGCCACCTCGTCCACGGCGGTGAACACGTGATCCTTCGGCACCACCACGACCGGCACCTCGTCGTACAACCGGATCACCGACAGACCCTCGTCGCCGTCACCGGGACGGGCCAGCGCCGCATCGGCCGCTCCCGCGCGCAGACGGTCGGCGACCTCGGCGGCCGGGCAGTCCACCAACTGCACCTCGACGCCGGGGCGTCGCTCGCCGAAGATCCGCACCCATTTGGCCGGCATCACGCCCGGAACGTACGCCAACCGGAAGACCGGGGTGTTCTCCTCTACCGTCACCGGCGTACCGCCCTCCCCGCTCTGCCCGGCCCTGTTCGGCCTGGTCGCCCCACGATTATTGCCGACGTCACACTGACGAATGCAGAATCGAGGTATAGCTCACCGTTGAGTCCTGACGAAACCCCGCGCCGACCGGCGCGGTCCTACACGGAGGTGACATGGCAGAAGCCGCGATGTCGCATATCCGTCGCGCCTACGAACAGCTCCTCGCCTCCGGCCAGCCGCCCGCCGAAGCTGTGCGCGCCGTGGTGGCCGATTCGTGGCTTCGCTCGATGCAACGCGGCATCGACCCGGTGGGCGCCGACGCCGAACCGCAGGCGTCCGCGCTCACCACGAGCGACTTCGAGGAGTACCGCCGAACGCACCGGCTCACCGCGATCCGCGAACTGGTGCAGTCGTTGATGCTCGACGACATCGCCGACTCGGGCGTGGTCGTCGCCCTGACCGACCGGGACGGGCGTCTGCTCTGGGTGGAAGGCGACACCGCGGCGCGAGACCAGGCCGCGGCCATCAACTTCGTCGAAGGCTCGGTCTGGAGCGAGGACACCGTCGGCACCAACGCTCCCGGCCTGGCGCTGTCGTTGGGGCGCGGCGTGCAGATCCTCGGCCCCGAACACTTCGCCAGCTCCGTCCAGAACTGGAACTGCGCCGCCGCCCCCGTCCGCGACCCGCTGACCGGGGAGATCCTCGGCGCGATCGACGTGACCGGCGGCTCCGCGGCCGCCGCCCCCTTCGCGCTGGCCGCCGTGCGCTCGGTGGTGGCCGCCGTGGAGCGTGAACTCCGCTTCGACGGTCGCGGCACCGGCCCCGCCGCGTTGTCGGCCGGCGCCGTCGACCTGGCGCGGCCCGCATCCCCGACGCTGCCGTCGCTCTCGGCCGCCAACCACCTGACCGTGCTCGCGGCGCCGTCCTGGACACCGACCCGCGGGCGGCGGATCCCCCTGTCCCCCCGGCACGCCGAGATCCTGCTGCTGTTGAGCACCCATCCCGAAGGCCTAGGCACCGAGCAGCTGGCGATGCTGCTGTCCGACGAGGACCTCGGTGCGGTGACGGTGCGCGCCGAGATCTCCCGGCTGCGTCGGGACCTCGGGGACGTCATCGCCGCCCGCCCGTATCGGCTCACCGTCGAGTCGGACTCGGACGTCGGCACCGTGCGGCGCCTGCTGGAGCGCGGCGCCCTGGTCGACGCGCTGTCGGCGCTGGGTCGCGGCGGTCTCCTGGCCGAGTCGACGGCGCCCGGCGTCGTCGAGGTCTTCGAGGATCTGCGGGAGGATCTGCGCTCGCGCATCCTCAGCGGCGGCGACCCGGCCGCTCTCACCGCGTGGACGTCGTCGCCGCACGGCCGCGACGACGCGGCCGCCTGGCAGGCCCTGGTCGGCGCCCTGCCCGCGGGCGGCGCCGAGCGCGCCGTGGCGGCGGGCCGGTTGCGGCTGCTGGATCGGCGCCTCGGCCTCGACTGAGCCGGGCATCGTCGCAGGCAGTCGCGCGGTCACACGGTTGCAACGTGACTGCAACCACGTAGCATCTACTGTGTGTCCCAGATCACCAACCGCAGGTGACTTGACCGCCAAGCCACCCGACGCTTCATTAAGGAGTTTGCGATGACGATTTTCGCCAAGCCCGGTACCGACGGCTCGCTGATGAGCTACCAGTCCCGCTACGACAACTTCATCGGCGGAGCGTGGGTGCCGCCGGTCAAGGGCCAGTACTTCGAGAATCCGTCGCCGATCGACGGCAAGGTGTTCTGCGAGGTGGCCCGCTCCACCGCCGAGGACATCGACCTGGCCCTGGACGCCGCGCACGCCGCCGCTCCCGCGTGGGGCAAGACCACCGTCGCCGCCCGCTCGCAGGTCCTGAACAAGATCGCCGACACCATGGAGGCGAACCTGGAGGCCATCGCCGTCGCCGAGTCGTGGGAGAACGGCAAGGCGGTCCGCGAGACCCTCGCCGCCGACATCCCGCTGGCCATCGACCACTTCCGCTACTTCGCCGGCGTGATCCGTGCGCAGGAGGGCGGTATCTCCGAGATCGACAACGACACCGTCGCCTACCACTTCCAGGAGCCGCTGGGCGTCGTCGGCCAGATCATCCCGTGGAACTTCCCGATCCTGATGGCCGTCTGGAAGCTGGCCCCGGCACTGGCCGCAGGCAACTGCGTGGTCCTCAAGCCGGCCGAGCAGACGCCCGCATCGATCCTGTACCTGATGAGCCTGCTGACCGACGTCCTCCCGGCCGGCGTGATCAACGTGGTCAACGGCTTCGGCGTCGAGGCCGGTAAGCCGCTGGCCTCCAGCAACCGCATCCGCAAGATCGCCTTCACCGGTGAGACCACCACCGGCCGCCTCATCTCCCAGTACGCCTCGGAGAACCTGATCCCGGTGACCCTGGAGCTGGGCGGCAAGAGCCCCAACATGTTCTTCGACGACGTGATGAGCGCCGACGACGGCTTCCTCGAGCGCGCCCTCGAAGGCTTCTCGATGTTCGCCCTCAACCAGGGCGAGGTCTGCACCTGCCCGAGCCGCGCCCTGATTCAGGAAGGCATCTACGACGCGTTCCTGGAGAAGGCCGTCGACCGCGTCTCCAAGATCAAGATGGGCAACCCCCTCGACACCGAGACCATGATGGGCGCACAGGCCTCCAACGACCAGTACGAGAAGATCCAGTCGTACCTGACCATCGGTCGTGAAGAGGGCGCCGAGGTTCTCATCGGCGGCGAGGCGGCCGACCTCGGCGGCGACCTGTCGGGCGGCTTCTACATCAAGCCGACCGTCTTCCGCGGCAACAACGACATGCGGATCTTCCAGGAGGAGATCTTCGGTCCGGTGCTCGCGGTGACCAGCTTCCGCGACTACGAGGACGGCATCCGGATCGCCAACGACACCCTGTACGGCCTGGGCGCCGGCGTGTGGAGCCGCAACGGCACCGTCGCCTACCGCGCCGGACGGGACATCCAGGCCGGTCGCGTGTGGACCAACACCTACCACGACTACCCGGCGCACGCGGCCTTCGGCGGCTACAAGCAGTCCGGTATCGGCCGCGAGAACCACCTGATGATGCTCTCGCACTACCAGCAGACCAAGGCCCTGCTGGTCGGCTACAGCGGTCAGCCGAAGGGCTTCTTCTGAGCCCACTCTGCGCCCCCGCGGTGCAGTCCTGAACGACGCGCCCCGGAGGTGGTTACCTCCGGGGCGCGTTTTCCAATGTCCGAGTAGAACGACCGAATGAGAGAGGGAGTCCGGCGATGAGCGAGAACTCCGCACCCGACCGGGTGGTGGCCACCGAGGCCGCGACCGCGCTGTTGACCAAGCTCACCGAACTGCACGGCGGCCTGATGATCCATCAGTCCGGCGGCTGTTGCGACGGCTCCGCCCCCATGTGTTACCCGGTCGGCGAATACCGCATCGGTCAGCGCGATGTGCTGGTCGGCGAACTGGGTCTGCCCGATCCGCTGCCGCTGGTGCGGGTGTGGATCAACGGCGACCAGTTCGAACTGTGGAAGCACACCCAACTGATCCTCGACGTGGTGCCCGGCCGCGGCGCTGGCTTCTCCCTCGAAGCACCCGAGGGGGTGCGTTTCCTGTCGCGGTCACGGGCGTTCGACGACGGCGAGAACGCCGCCCTCGCCGCCAGTCCGCCGCGCACGGGCGCCGACCTGGAGGTTTAGGCCCCGATCGTGGGGAAGGTCCAGGTGCCGTCGGTGATCTCCGGGCGCGGGCGGTACAGCCGCACCAGGTAGTTCCAGCCCTCGGTCACCGGGATCGCGTTGGGCACGTCGGCGGGGTAGTCACCGAACCGGACGGTGACGCTGCCGTCGTCGTTGCGGACGCCGGTGATGTTGTTGACCGTGTAGGCCCCGCGGTCGTTCGGCTCGAAGAAACCGTCGGCATTGTACACCGAGATCGACCAGAAGCCGTCGACCGGGACCTCGCCGACGGTCAGTTCGTGGTTGCCCTCGGGCAGCCGGGGGTCGACGCCGATGTACACGGCCTCGGTCACCGGGAGGCCGCCCCAGCCGGCGGCGGTGCCGATGAGATGGCGGATCGGGTCCACCTGCTCGGGCGTGCCGAAGGAGCCGTCGAAGTCGCTCATGTTGCGGGCCAGGTCCAGCAGGGACCGCCGCGTCTCGTCGAACGACTCCCGGTCGTAGTCCGGCAGCTCGAAGGGGACCGACGACGCGGCGGTCACGTCGAGCTGATCCTGCAGCGCCGCCACCGCGGCCAGGTCGGCGGGATCGGCGGGGTCGACGAGAATGCGCACCGCCAGCACCACGTAGCGGGTGCCGAACCGCTCCTGGGTCAGTTCGTGTCGGCCCGCGTCATGGAAGATCGCGTGGATGTAGTGGTCCTCGTTGACCACCATCGCCGACAGGTAGCGGTCGCCGGGCTCGGGCAGCGTGAGGGTCGCGCCCTCGGCGAGGTCGACGACGGCGAAGCTGTACAGGGTGTCCCGGTTGAGTCGGATCACCACCTGCCGGTTGATGTCGGCGGGTTCGCGCTCGTGGGAGAAGCGATTCACCCCGCCGGACTTGGCTTGCAGATCCGTCATCATGCGGGCGGTTTCGGCTCGGACGAAATTGTCGACGTTCACGCGAATGGTCACGCGATGCATAATCTCATGCGGCCGACGCCGCCGTCAGCACACGACCTCAGTAGTCGGCGGCCGGGTCGACCACGGACAGCAGCGGCTCGCCCGCGGCGAACCGTCGTACGTTCTCGGTGAGCCACGGCGCCATCTCGCGGGTGAGGCCCGGCGCGGGATTGGCGATGTGCGGGGTGAGGATCAGGTTCGGGTACGAGTAGAGCGGGTCGTCGTCGGCGGGCGGTTCCGGGTCGGTCACGTCGAGCGCGGCGCCGGCGATGGTTCCGGCGCGCAGCGCCCGGCCGAGCGCGTCCTGATCGATGAGCCGGCCGCGCGCCACGTTCACGACCCAACTGTGCGGTTTCAGCAGCGCCAGCGTGCGGTCGTCGAGCAGGTGCCGGGTGGCCGCGGTCGACGGTGCCGCCAGCACCACGTGATCGGCCGCGGCCAGCGCCTCGTCGGTCTGCGCGACGGGCAGCGTCCGGTCGGCGCCGTCGACCGGACGACCGGAGAAGTTGACCGCGAGCACGCTCGCCCCGCAGGCCCGCAGTCGTGGGGTCAGTTCGCGGCCGATACCGCCGGCACCGATGATGGCCACCGTCGCGCCGCGCAGGGTGCGGACGGCGGGCGGGATCACCGTCTCGTTCCAGCCCAGGAGCACGCTGGTGTGGAGCTGACGCAGCCCGGCCAGCAGCAGCGCAAGCGCGTGCTCGGCGCAGCCGGCGGCGTAGAAACCGGATGCGTTGGTCCAGATCCGCCGGTCGTCGAGCACGTCGGCGTCCTTGAATCCTTCGATCCCCGCGGTCTTGAGCGCCACCCATTCGATGGTGTCGTCGAGTCGGGGGAAGTCGTTCGGGGCGCCGATCCACACCAGTGCCCGTGCCCGGCTCATCGGCACCACGACGCCCCCGCCCGCTTCGACCGCGGCGACGAGGTACCGATCGTGTTCGGGCTCGATCGCGACGGGGAGCGGGGCGGAGGCGTCGGAGTTCATGCCTCAAGCTGTACGCGAGAACTCAGCCGACGAGCAATGCTCCGGCCAGACCCAGGCCGACGATCCAGGTGGTGCCCACCGCGCCGAGCACGAACGGGCGCGGCCCGACGGCCCGCAGCGCGCTGATCCGGACGCCGGTGCCGAGTGCGAACATCGCGGCGCTGAGCAGCGCCACCTGGACGTATCCGGCCACGGTGAGCACGGCGTCGGGCACCACGCCGACCGAGCGCAGCGTGACGCAGGCGAGGAAGCCGATGATGAACAGCGGCACCAGCGGCGGGCGCTTGCCCGCCGGTGCGTGCCGACGCTGACGCAAGCTGATCACGGTCATCACCGGTGCGAGCATCAGGACGCGACCGAGCTTGACCACCACGGCGACCGCCAGCGCACCCGAGCCGATCATGCCGCCGGCGGCCACCACCTGCGCGACCTCGTGGACCGAGGCGCCCACCCAGATGCCGCCGATCTCCGGCCCCAGCGCCAGGAAATGCACGGCCAGGGGCAGCAGGCCGAGCAGCATGGTGCCGAAGACCACCACGGTGCCGATCGCGGTGGCGACGTCCTCGTCGTCGGCGTCGATCACGCCGTCGACCGCGGCGACCGCGGCCGCCCCGCAGATCGACGTCCCGCAGGCGATGAGGAGGCGTTGCGCCGGGCTCAGGCCCAGCTTGGCACCCAGCCAGAGCATGCCCCTGATACCGAACACCACCACGCAGACGATCACCGCGATCACGCCGGCGCCGAGACCAAGGATGTCGCCGAAGACCAGCTGGAAGCCCAGCAGCGCGATGCCGATCCGCAGCAGCGGGCGCGCGGCGATCGCCACGCCGGGGGCGTAACGCAGGCCGAGGGGCGCGACGTTGGTCAAGATCGCGCCGAGCACGATCGCGATCAGCAGCGGGCTGACCATCGGCAGCCACCAGTTCACGGCCATCGCGATCGCGGTGGCGAGGGCGCAGACCAGCAGGCCCGGCACCGGCCCGGTCGCGGGCAGCGACGGCGGTGCTTGCGTTTCCGATTCCAGCTGGCGGGTCATGCCATCAAGGCTCGCCCGGTTCGCCACCGGGCAGAAGCCCCCACTTCGGCATGAGGCTATATCGAATTGATCTACCTACATCTGTGCATGGGCATCCCGCAGGTCCGACGACGGGTAATCTCGCCGTCGTGCGCCCCCGTTCGCTCGACCTCACCGCACTGGAGTTGCTCGTCGGCGTCGACGACCACGGCAGCCTCAGCGCCGCCGCCCGCGAACTGCACATGGCGCAACCCAACGCGAGCCGCGCGGTCGGGCGCCTGGAACGCCAGCTCGACGTCGTGCTTCTGGAACGCACCACCACCGGTTCCCGGCTCACCGTCGAGGGCACCGTGCTGGTGCATTGGGCTCGCGAGACGTTGGCCGGGGCGCGACGTTTCCTCGACGTCGCCGACGGCCTGCGCGACGACCGGAACGCGGAACTGACCGTGGCCGCGTCGCTGTCGGTGGCCGAGCATCTGATGCCGCGGTGGCTGGGCGAATTCCGGCGCAGCCACCCCGACACCACCGTGCACCTGCAGGTGCAGAACTCCGCCGGTGTCTTCGACCTGCTCGGCTCGGGCGGCTGCGACGTGGGCTTCATCGAATCCCCGGGCATTCCCAAAGGGATCTACAGCGCCGTGGTGGCCCGCGATCGGTTGGTGGTGATCGTGGCGCCGGACCATCCGTGGGCCCGCCGCACCGCGCCGCTGTCGGTGTCCGAGCTGGCCGGCACTGCGCTGCTGATGCGCGAGCCCGGATCCGGCACCCGCGACACCCTCGACGCCGCCCTGGAAGGCCACACCCGCGCCGCACCGCTCCTGGAGCTGGGCAGCAGCGCCGCCATCACCACCGCGGTGGCCGGCGGCGTCGGCCCCGCCGTCCTCAGCACGCTCGCCGTCGACGGCGCCGTCCGCGCCGGGACGGTCCGTATCGTCGACGTCCCCGGCCTGCAGGTGGAGCGCGATCTACGCGCGGTGTGGCAACCGCCCGCCCAGCTCTCCGGGCCGGCCGGCGACCTCGTCCGGATCGCCCAGCAGCCGACCTGACCGTCTGCCCGGTCGCGTCCGACTCATGGGCTCGCAACCCGACTAGGCGCACTTCCCGGTCAAGCCGTGATCGTCAATACCAGACCTTGCGTCCGGCGATAGGCCGGCCGACCGCGCCGAGAATCCACAGGACCGCACCGATGACGATCAGTGCGACGCCGATGTAGGTCAAGATCGCGAGCGAGAGCACCCAGCCCAGGATCAGAAGAATCACTCCGATGAGAATCATGCCGTTCCCCTTTCCTTCCGGCACTACGGCCGGCTTCGGATCATTCGCTCGGCTGCGGAAGCTCCACGTTGCAGTCGTCAACCTTGGGGTTGACGCCGGCGTAGTTCAGCGGTCCGGACACGATCGTCAGCGCGATCGTGCCGGCCGTCGCACAGTTCGCGTCCGATTCCTTGAAATAGTCACGCTGGACGGCCGCGACCACACCGATCACCAGCCAAATGAGGACGAGCACACCCAGAATTCCGCTACCGCGTCGCACGTTCATCGCCGCCTTTCGGTTCATCACCTGTCGTGATGCACGGGGTACCCGCTCCGGCCAGCTCTGAAACATGACACGCGACTGCCCGTGTCGCGACTCGTGCCTCATTTCGCCGTGGCTGCCGGAACTTGTCAAGCTGTCTGAGACAGCTGCTTGGTTTGGTTAACAGTTTTGGTGTTGATTCCGGTCGGTCCAGGCAGGGGCGGTGCCTGCGGAGGCCGCCGGA